>DGHD01000006.1 GCA_002392505.1 Christensenella sp. UBA3857
GGCGGCAACGTGCAGAAGGTGCTCGTCGGGCGAGAGATATCGGGCGACCCCTCCCTGATGATGAGCGCATACGCCGTTCGCGGACTCGACATCAACACTTCGTACACCATATACCGCCTTATGAACGAGCAGAAGGCGCGCGGCACGGCGGTCATATACGTGGGCGAGGATCTCGATGTGCTGCTCGAGCTGTGCGACAGGATCATGGTGCTCTGCGGCGGCAGGCTGAGCGGCATCGTCGACGGGCGCACCGCCACAAAGGAGCAGGTCGGTCTTATGATGACGCATCTTAACGAAGCGGGAACGGAGGACGCCGAATGATACATATTTCAAAGAGAGTCGATTTCATCCGCGGCAAGGCGGCGTGGCTCAACCCGTTCATCGGCTGGGCGATCAGGATACTCGCCGTGCTTCTGTCGCTCGTCGTCAGCGGCATACTGATCTATTCGATAACGAAGCTCAACCCCATACAGGTCTACATTGTTATGGGCAAGGGCGTATTCGGAACGAGCCGCCGCATCTGGGCGTGGCTCAGGGACCTTGCGCTGCTCCTGTGCATCTCGGTCGGTCTTGCGCCGGCGTTCAAGATGCGGTTCTGGAACATCGGCGCGGAGGGGCAGGTGCTCGTCGGCGGCATAGCGACCGCCGCCTGCATGATCTATCTCGGCAACGCCGGTATCCCCACCCCGATCTTCCTTATTATAATGGCTTCGGCGAGCATACTCGCCGGTATGATCTGGGGCGTTATCCCCGCCCTTTTCAAGGCGAAGTGGAACACCAACGAAACGCTGTTCACGCTGATGATGAACTACATAGCGATACAGCTCACCTCGTTCTTCATCCCGCGCTGGGAGCATCCGAAGGGCTCCAACACCGTCGGCATTATAAACGCCGGCACCAAGGCGGGCTGGATCCCCGCCCTCCTCGGCAGGCAGTACCTTATTAACATACTGATCGTCGCCGCGGTCGTAATACTCATGTACTTCTATCTTAAAAAGAGCAAGCACGGGTACGAGATCGCCGTCGTCGGTCAGAGCGAGAATACCGCAAGATACGCGGCGATGAACGTGAAGAAGGTCATTATAAGGTCCATGGCGCTCTCCGGCGCGATCTGCGGTCTCGGCGGCTTCCTTGCCGTATCGGGCGCGGACCACACGATCTCCACCGCCACTGCGGGCGGCAGGGGCTTCGTCGCGATAATCGTCGCCTGGCTCGCCAAATTCAACACGATCACTATGGTGCTCATCTCCGCGATGCTGATATTCCTCGAAAAGGGCGCCATTGCCATCGCGTCCGAATTCAGCCTCTCGAACGACGTATCGAAGATAATCACCGGTATTATACTCTTCTTCATACTCGGCAGCGAATTCTTTATCAATTATGAGATCAAGATCTCGAGCGGCGCCGTCAACCGCGAAGCCGTGAAGAAGAATTCCGCCGGCATGGTGCGCGGCAATTATTGGCAGGCGGTGCTCCTCTCCCTGCTCGGAAACCTCCTTTCCGGCACGGCGATCGGGCTCTTCGTGTTCAACCCCGTCCGCGTCGGCCTCGCGGGGGCGAGCCGCGCCGTCTATAACGGCGAAAAATTCAGACCGGGCGACGTATTCAGCCGCTTCAAAAAGGGCAGGTATCTGCACACCGTAGGCACGATGGCGCTCGTAACGCTGTTCATAACCCTCGGTCTGGGCTGCCTTATCGTTCCCGGCGTGATCGTTGCGATCGGTCTTTCGAGAGTACCCTATCTCCTCGCCGCGGAAAAGGACGGTGAAAAGACGGCGCCGATGGATATCCTCCGCCGTTCCTGGAGCATGATGAAGGGACACAAGACCGATCATTTCGTATTCCGGCTCACGTTCATAGGCTGGGCGATACTCAATTTCCTCACTTTCGGGATACTGGGTCTGTTCTGGGTGAACCCGTATTTCAACACCGCGCTCGCGGGATATCACGAGGAGCTCGTCAAAGTTGAGTCTCAGGACAAAAAGGAGGTGTGCTGATATGACAGTGCTTGTACAGATCATTTCACTCATAACCACCGCGATCTCGTTCGGCACGGTCATCATGTACGGCAGCCTCGGCGAGATACTGACGGAGAAATCCGGTCATCTGAACCTCGGCGTTCCCGGCATCATGTACATGGGCGGCATCGGCGGTCTTATCGGAGCGTTCATCTATGAAACGCACACCGCATCGCCCGTTCCGTTCGTAGGGCTCGTTATCGCTCTTGTGAGCACGCTCCTGTGCTCGCTCCTGGGCGGTCTCATTTACAGCTTCCTCACCGTTTCGCTCCGCGCGAATCAGAACGTCACCGGTCTTACGCTGACCATATTCGGAAGCGGACTTGCGAACTTCTTCGGCGGCAGCCTCTCGAAGCTCGCCGGCGGCGTCGGTCAGATCTCCGTCGCCTCCACCTCCTCCGCCTTCCGCTGGACGCAGCATATCTCCGACCGTCTCGTCGCGCTGCTCTCTGCGAAAGCGGCTGAGGGCGGCTTTATGAAGTTCCTCGCCGGGCTCTTTGACAGCATCGACAGGATATTCCTCAATTACGGCTTCATGGTGTGGCTCGCCATCGCCATAGCCATACTTATGAGCATATTCCTCAACAGGACGAGCCGCGGTCTTAACCTGCGCGCGGTCGGCGAGAACCCCGCGACGGCGGACGCCGCGGGCATCAACGTAAAGCGTTATAAGTATCTTTCCACCTGCATCGGCGCGATGATCTCCGGTCTCGGCGGGCTCTACTACGTAATGGATTACATAAAGGGCACGTGGGCGAACGACGGCAATATAGAGGCCGTCGGCTGGCTCGCCGTGGCGCTCGTTATATTCGCCACGTGGAAGCCCCTTCGCTCGATCTGGGGCGCGTACCTGTTCGGCGCGCTGTACTGGCTCTACAATTTCATCCCCGGTCTTACCCGCAGCTCGCAGGAGATCTTCAAGATGCTCCCCTATATCGTTACGATCATCGTGCTAATAAGCGTTTCGCTCCGCCATAAGCGCGAGGATCAGCCTCCGACTTCGCTCGGGTTATCGTATTTCAGAGAAGACAGATAGCTTCGGCATTCGGCTTCAGCCGGCAGTTTGTACTGCCGGTTTTTTATTGCCGCCCATTATTATGCTTGACTTGAGCCCCCTATGATGCTACTATGTAATTTAGAAGCATATCCGCCCCGCTTTGAAGAAACAATATTACGGCGCGGCGGTTTTATGATCTCCGGCAGCCACAATTCACGGATCATGCTTTGCCGCAAAACGGCGGCAATTATGCAGATATTGAGCCTCAAAAAACAATATGAAAGGATGCCTTTGGGCGGCAAAGGCAAAGGGACAAAAACATGAATAAGCGTTTGTTCAGGGTGTTCGCCTCGGCGCTCGCCGTGCTGCTCGTAATGACGGCGTCCGTGCGTCTTCCGATGCTTGATTCGCACGCGGAAGCAGACGCCGGGCTCACCGTTGACGAGATCACCGAGTACAGCTATGAGGTTACGCCGATACTTGCGCCGTTCCCCTATTTTATCTACGTTAAGACGGATAACCCCGATCCGGAGAGCTTCATGTTCGTGGATAAGGAAAGCGTGTATTTCGGCGATGACGCGACCGGCTCGATTTCGCTGCCCGGTTCGAGTTACGGTTCGACGATCAGCACAGAGACCGATCCCGGTACGTATTACGTTTCCCCCTATGATTACGCGGACGTCGAATACGAAAACACGTCCACCCGCCGTGTCAACGGGGGCTATATTTTCCGTTTTGACGGCGCCATACCCGACGGAGGAGAGCTTGTACTGAAAGCCCGCACCTCCCAGGGAACGAGCCTTCTCAACCATACCTATCAGGAGACCGACGTTACGATCCCCTGCCCTCAATTCAAAACGAGGCAGGACTATCTGATCGACACGTATTCTTCGGATACCCAGTCTTTCTTTGAGAAGATGGACGCCATACAGGCGGGGCTGAACGCGATCGCCATTTATCCGCGCAGTGTTTACGACAGTTCCAGCCCGAACACCGTGACGCCTTACCCGCTGCTCGCGAGCTCGCGCTATCCGGAGCTTTCGCTCAACGAGCATTATCCCATGTACAACCTTTCAACCGGCGGAACGCTGCTCTATAACGCATATCCGTTCGTGCTCGATTCGCTTGGCGTGCCCGGCACGATGGCAAACGTCGCGCTGATGCTCGAACCGGATGCGCAGATCAGCTACGGCAGCACTCACGCATTCGTCAACGTCACCTTCGGCGACGAAACGCATTCCTACGGCGGCGCAGGCAGGGGCGGCAACGATCCCCTTTTCACCGAGGACGTTGACAAGACCTTCACCTTCAGCGGCGCAGAAAACGATATGGGCACTCACGGCGGAGTTGAAAGCTTCGGCGTGCAGTTCGACGCATATGCCGAAGCCGCTGCGGCGGCAATGGAGCCGTACCGCGATCTTATCGCCGGCGCCACGTTCAAGCAGACGATAGGCGCGACCGGCGGCACGTGGATCCGCATTGGCACCGAGGGCAGCTTCAACTTCGGCACGTCTTTCTCTTACGCGGTCCCGCACGGCGGCTGGGTCGAGTTCCCGTCCCAGACATGGATCGACGGCAGGTTCATCAGCCAATATGAGAACATCGTCCTCCGCGCGAAATTCAGCGATTATCCCACCGCAAGGATACTGCTCCACGACGTGACCTACACGGGCAACGACGGGCAGGAGCATACCCAGGACGTTATCTATACTTATGTAAGCTCCGCGGACGAATGGCAGGCGCTGTATTACTACGGGCCCAACCTCAAGCTGACCCGCGCCCAGGTCGAGGAGATCGTCGCTTCCTGGACGGAGGGCAGCCGTCTTCCCGAAGATGGTCTCATCTACGACGGCAGGGAGTACCCCGGAACGCCCTTCCATAACACCCTTGTCGAGGGGATCGAAGCGCCGGAGACATTTACCGCGGTGCTCGGCCGTTCGTACAGGCTGCCCGTCACGGTGCTTCCCGAGGACGCGACGTATCCCCAGGTCACAATGACCTCCACCGACTCCTCCGTCGTTTACTGCGGAAACGGCGCGTACTTCGGCGCGAATGCTGTCGGCACAGCCACCCTCACGATCACCACGAACGACGGCGGCTTCTCAAAGACCTGCGTCGTAACGGTAGTGCCCGATAATGAGCTCAACGAGGCGTTGAACATCGAGGGCGGCGAGCTCGATTTCACCCGCGGCGGCGAAAAGCTCTTCACCGTTGAGGAATGCGGCGACAGGCTCGTCGCAAAGCAGTCCGGCATTGTGGATTACTATGACTCCAGCATCGATACAACGCTTGAGCTGAACGCCGGCGACAGGCTGTGCTTCGATTACAGGATCGGCACGGCGGATCCCTCCGATACCCTTTACGTCAGCATGGGCGGATACTACTATATGTTCCGCGCGTATGGCAGCGATGCGTGGAGAGTCAATAATATCACCGCCCAGCAGGCAGGCACTTTTAACGTGACGTGGAACTTTATAGGCAAAGCCGACGGCTCCTTCTGTATGCTGGATAACGTGAGGATCGTCCGCAGCGGCGAACCCAATCCCACGCAGATAGTCGATCCGACGCCCACTCCCACGCCGACTCCGACGCCGACTTCCACTCCTACACCTACACCTACTCCGACGCCCACACCGACTCCGACTCCCACGCCGACTCCAACTCCGACGCCTACGCCGACTCCGATCCCGACCGGAGCGCCGCTGCTCGGAGACGCCAACGGCGACGGTTCGGTTGGAGCTGACGACGCGCTCCTGATCCTCAGGTACTCGCTCGACATAATCGGGAGCGACGGGCTCGTGCTTGAAAACTGCGATATGAATTCGGACGGCGAGATCGACGCCTCTGACGCGCTGCTTCTTTTAAGACTTGTGATGCAGATCGGATAACGATCACAAATTTGCACCCGGGACGGTTTGACATCCCGGGTGCTTTTTTAACGACTTTACACGTTCTTTACAAAAGCCTTACAGAGCCTTTATTGAATACTGAGGGAAAGCGGGATAAAATATACTCGTAATCTGGCAGAGTCTTCTGCAACGGAAGGAGCAAATGGCAATGTTACCGCTTATTCTTTCAACAGGGTTTTTCACCGATTGGGCCGAGACATGGGCGCACAACATCGGCGGGATAGTCCTTGTCGTGATCGGAATGATACTCATCGTCGTGGAGATGATCGTCCCCGGCTTCGGCGCGGCGGGCGTTTCCGGCGGTATTGCGCTTATCGCAGGTTTGGCTATCGGCTCAAGCAGCCTTACGGGCGCGATGTTCTCGCTGCTCATAATCGTTGCCCTGCTTGCGATAATCGCAACACTCATATTCAAATCCGCGCTCAAGGGCAAGCTCAGCCGCTCGCCCGTGGTATTGAACACCGCGATAGAGGCGGGCTCCACCGAGCGTTCTTCCGAGGAGATGCACCGTCTTATAGGAAAGACCGGCAAAACCGTCACCGCGCTCCGCCCCAGCGGGATCGCGCTTATCGACGGCAAACGGGTGGACGTTTCATCCGAGGCGGAGTTCATCGATAAGGATCGCGAGATCGAGGTCGTCAGCATCGACGGCATGAAGGTGCTCGTCAAACTCAGATGAAGCGCTGCGAAAAATGCCGAACGCTCTATTCCGAAGAAGCCGCCGCGTGCCCCAAATGCGGCGTAAAGGAGTATGAGGAGGCTCCCGCGGGGGAAAAGCCCGATAAGGGCAGCGTCGCCCGCGACTGGATCTGGCTCGCAGTGGGGATCCCTCTCTTCATCGGGCTGATCTATCTCCTCGTTTACGTTATCAAATTATTAGGCTGAAAGCCGAAAGGAGTTTCTTATGTTCACAACTGCTTGCCTCGCCATGCTTGCCGGGGGGCTCACTCCGCTGATCATTGCGGCAATAGCGATCGCGGTCGTCTGCTTCATCATCCTGTTCTTCTCGTTCATACCGCTCGGGCTGTGGATATCCGCCGCTGCGTCCGGCGTAAGGGTCGGACTCTTCACCCTCATCGGTATGAAGATCAGGAAGGTCCGCCCCGCAAGGATTATCAACCCCCTCATAAAGGCAACTAAGGCGGGTCTTTCGCTCTCCATAAACAAGATGGAAGCGCACTACCTTGCCGGCGGTAACGTTGACCGTGTTGCGAACGCGCTGATCGCGGCGCAGAGGGCGGGCATCCCCCTCGATTTCGAGAAGGCCTGCGCTATCGACCTTGCAGGACGCGACGTTCTGACCGCCGTGCAGATGAGCGTTAACCCCCGCGTTATCGAGACTCCCGTCATCGCGGCTATCGCAAAGGACGGTATCGAGCTCAGGGCAAAGGCGAAGGTCACCGTTCGCGCTAACATCGACCGACTCGTCGGCGGCGCCGGTGAGGAGACCATCATCGCCCGTGTCGGCGAGGGTATCGTTACCACGATCGGTTCGTCCGTATCCCATAAGGACGTTCTCGAGAACCCCGATCTTATCTCCCAGACCGTTCTCGGCAAGGGCCTTGACGCGGGCACCGCATTTGAGATACTCTCCATCGATATCGCGGACGTTGACGTCGGCGTGAACGTAGGCGCTAAGCTCCAGACCGACCAGGCGGAGGCCGACAAGCGCATCGCTCAGGCGAAGGCCGAGGAGCGCCGCGCAATGGCTATCGCGCAGGAGCAGGAGAACAAGGCGGAGGTCCAGGGCATGCGCGCCCGTGTTATCGAGGCGGAAGCAGAGGTTCCCAAGGCAATGGCGGAGGCGTTCCGCAACGGCAACCTCGGCATAATGGACTATTATCGCATGAAGAACATGATGGCGGATACCGATATGCGTGAAGCCATCGGCAAGACCACCACCACGGAGAACAACTGACAAGCAAAGGAGTGATGGAATATGCCGTTCCTCATATTCCTCTTCATAGCGGGAGCGATCGTATTCTCTGTCGCCGCCAAGAAAAAGGCCCAAACGGCTGCGAAAGAGCAGCAGGCGCGTGTAAACAGACAGGTCTCCGAAGCCTCGGGCGAAGGGGCGGACAACCGCCCCGACCCCGTTAAGGAGGCCCAAGCGAGGGCGCGCCAGGAGGAGCTCAAGCGCCGTCTGGAGGAGAATGCCCGCCGCAGGGAGGCCGAGCGCGCCGCGGCGCAGACCTACGCCGCGCAAACGGTTCAAAAGCCCGCCGCACAGCAGACCGAGCGCCGCCCGCTTGAAAAGCGCACCATGGAGTCCGCGTTAAAAAAGGAAAGGCCCATCGCCTCGCATTCCGTTGACGACTGCGGCGGCGGGAGCATTCACGACGGCTTCCATGAAGGCGTATCGCAGATCAGCAACAAGCCCCCGGCATTCGCCGGCACCCTCGGTCACCGCCTTGCGGACGAGGACGAGCGCCTTGAAAAAGAGGCTGCCGCCGCCGAGAACGCAAAGAAGGTGCTCAACAGGATCTCCAAGCTCCCCCCGCTCGCGCAGGGCATGATCTATTCAGAGATACTCGGCAAGCCCAAGTCCGAGATCGCATAACAATGACCGAGAGCCGCCGGAACACCCTCCGGCGGCTCGATTAAAAAGCCTTAGTGCAGAAAGGAGCCGCAATGAAGCTGCTCTTCAAACAGCGTTTCTTCTCATGGTTCGACAGCTACGATATCTATGACGAGGACGGAAACACCGTCTACACCGTTAAGGGGCAGCTCTCGTGGGGGCATCTCCTCAACGTTTACGACGCCGCGGGCGAGTACCTCGGCAGAGTGAAGGAAAAGGTGCTGGTGCTCCTGCCGGAATTCGAGATATTCATGGGCGACGTGAGCATCGGCTCGATCAAGCGCAAATTCCTGCCCGTGTTCCGCCCCGCATACAGTATCGATTTCAACGGCTGGAAGGCGGAGGGCAATTTCATGGAGTGGGATTACACGATCACGGACGACGAAAGCGCCTGCGTTGCGACCGTCTCGAAGGAGCTCTTCCGATGGACGGACACTTACACGATAGATATCTTAAACCCCGCGGACGCGCTCTGCGTGCTCATGTTCGTGCTCGCGATCGACGCGGAAAAGTGCTCGTGATAAAACGATGACAAAAAATGGCTCGCCTTGGGATGCCTGCGCATAGGGGGGTCGTTTTTGCATCTTCCCAAAACCGGTCGTCTGTGGTATCATAAGAAAAAACTTTAGGGGTCTGACATGAGATTCAAGGTCGCGCTTCTGCAGCTCATGCCCGGGCAGGGGCTGGCGGAGCAGTATTCGATAGGCGAGCGCGCCTGCCGCGAGGCGGCTCGCATGGGCGCGGATCTCGCGCTTTTTCCGGAGATGTGGTCGACGGGATATGAGTTCCCTCAGGAGCAGGAGGCGCTCGAGGCGGCGTCGATCGGCAGGGACAGCTTCTTTATGAAGGGCTTCAGCAGCCTTGCGCGGGAGCTGTCTATGGCGATAGGCGTGACGTATCTTGAGAGCTACGGCGCGTTTTCGAGGAATTCGCTCGCGGTCTATGATATGCACGGCGAGCGCGTGCTCGATTACGCGAAGGTGCACACCTGCGATTTCGGCGAAGAGCGCGTGCTCACGCCCGGAGTCGATTTCTTCGTCAAGCCGCTTGAAACGAAGGAGGGCGCGGTGAATATCGGGGCGATGATCTGCTACGACCGTGAGTTCCCCGAGAGCGCCCGCGTGCTGATGCTCAAGGGCGCGGAGATCATTCTTTGCCCGAACGCGTGCCCGATGGAGATAAACCGCCTCTCCCAGCTTCGCGGAAGAGCGTATGAGAATATGCTCGGCATTGCCACCTGCAATTACCCCCAGGGCAAGCCCGACTGCAACGGTCACTCCTCCGCCTTCGACGGAGCGGCGTATCTGCCGGAGCTGCCCGAATCCCGTGATACCTGCATTTTGGAGGCGGGCGAGGAAGAAGGGATCTATATCGCCGATTTCGATATGGATATGCTGCGCGAATACCGCAAAACCGAGGTGCACGGCAACGCATACCGCCGTCCCGAAAAATACGGGCTCCTTATCTTAGAAAGGGTTGAAGAGCCGTTCATCCGCAAGGACAGAAGAAGATAAGTATTTTACGTTATAAAAGCTCCCCCGGCTGCGCCGGAGGAGCTTTGCTTGTTTTACGGGATCACATAGTGCCGAAGATACGGTCGCCCGCATCGCCGAGACCGGGAACGATATAGCCGTGCTCGTTAAGATGATCGTCTATCGCTGCGGTGAATATCTTCACGTCGGGATGCATCTCCTGAACGGCGCGGATGCCCTCCGGGACGGCGACAAGGCACATGAGGCGAACGGACTTGCAGCCCGTTTCCTTGACCTTCCTGATGCCCTCGCAGGCGGAGCCGCCGGTGGCAAGCATGGGATCGACAACGACGACGTCCCTTTCATCAATGTCGGCGGGGAGCTTGCAGTAATAGGTGACGGGCTTAAGCGTTTCCGGATCGCGGAAGAGACCGATATGCCCCATCTTGGCGGTGGGGATAAGGCTCATGATGCCGTCCGTCATGCCAAGACCCGCGCGGAGAATGGGCACAACGCCCACCTTGCAGCTGATAAGCATATGCGCCGTGGTGGGCGCAATTGGGGTCTCGATCCTGACTTCGTCAAGGGGAAGATCACGCGTGACCTCATAAGCCATAAGCGTTGAAAGCTCGGCAAGCAGGGTGCGGAAATCCTTCGTGCCGGTATTTTTGTCCCTCAAGAGGGCAAGCTTGTGCTGCACGAGGGGATGGTCGATCACCGTTACGTTTTTGAATTCGCTCATGATTTGCCTCCGTTGATTTATATGATGTATTTATCTTGCTTTGTCATAGAAGGAGATCTTCGCGATCCTTCCCTCATGTCTGCCGCCGTCGAACGGTTCGGCAAGCCATGTTTTTACGATCGCCTTCGCCGTTTCGACGCCGATGATCCTGCCGCCCATAGCGAGCACGTTCGAGTCGTTATGATGCCTTGTGAGCGATGCGGAAAGCACGTCCGAGCAGAGCGCGCAGCGAATGCCCCTGACCTTGTTGCAGCAGATCGAAACGCCTATGCCCGTGCCGCAGATCGCGACGCCGCGCTCGAATTCGCCGCGGGCGACCGCCTCCGCCATGGGAAATGCAAAGTCGGGATAATCGACGCTCGCCTCGGAATAACAGCCGAAATCGGTGACCTCATGCCCGAGCGCCTCCATAAATGGGATGACCTTCATCTTGAGTTCATATCCGCCGTGATCGGAGCATATCGCTATCTTCATATCGGAAAAGCACCTTTCGATTTATTCATTGAGCACGGTGAAGCCCGCCGCCCTCAAAAGCCTGTTCATGTAGGCAAGCCCCTGATCAGCTTCCTCCACGCCCTCGGCAAAAATGACGTCGACCCTTCCGGACCATCGCCTCAGCGCGGCGAAAAGCTCCCTGCAAAGGGAACCGGGCTCCTCCCTGTCCCCTATTATATCACAGTTCATCCCATGATAACAAGAGCGAGTTTGCTCCGTTCCCAACACGACGCAGTTTTTGCCCATCGCTTCCTCGATCTCGTATTCGCGGCAGATTATCGAGGCGATCTTCCTCGGATTGCCGACGGCGACGATGACCTCAGCGTCCGGCGCGTAATGCCTGTGCTTCATGCCGGGGGACGCGGCGACCTCGCCCTCCTTAAGGGGCCTGAGCACCGCGGGCGATACCTCGACGGGCCCGATGACCTGCTCCAGCATCTCTCTCGTGATGCCGCCCGGTCTTAATATGGTGGGTCTGCCGACGAGCGTCAGCACCGTCGATTCGACGCCGATCTCGCATGCGCCGCCGTCAAGCACGACGTCGATCCTGCCGTCCATATCCTGGAGCACGTGTTCCGCGGTCGTCGGGCTGGGTCTGCCGGACAGATTTGCGGAGGGCGCCGCGATCGGCACGCCCGCCGCGCGTATCAGCGCAAGCGCCGTCTTATGCTCCGGCATCCTGACGGCTACGGTGTCGAGCCCCGCGGTGACCTCGTCGGGAACTATATCGCTCTTTACGAATATCAGCGTGAGCGGTCCCGGCCAGAAGGCGTCCATGAGTCTTTTCGCGCCGTCCGGCACGTGCCGCCAAAGATCCTTTACGTCCGATTTTTTGGCGACGTGAAGTATAAGGGGATTGTCCTGCGGTCTCCCCTTCGCTTCGAATATCCTTTCGACAGCCTCGCCGTCGAGCCCGTTTGCGCCGAGTCCGTAGACCGTTTCCGTCGGGAACGCGACGAGCCCGCCCGCGCGGATCACCCGCCCGGCGTACTGCGTGCCGTTTTCCTTTTGCGTTTTTGCGTTGAATACTTCGGTGTTCATTTTTCTTCTTCAGCTGTGTGCATACTTATCAATGCAAACGCTCCCCCGCGCGCTGCCGTCACTCCTCTTCGCCTTTCAGGAGCTTCATCCTCTCGTCGAGGATGAGCGCGTCGATCATCTCGTCCATATCGCCGTCGACGAACGCCTCCAGCTTGTAGAGCGTCAGCCCGATGCGGTGATCCGTGACGCGGCTCTGGGGGAAATTGTACGTCCTTATCTTCGCGGAGCGGTCGCCGGAACCGACCATCGCTCGGCGCGCCTCCGCCTCGGCGTCGTGCGCGCGGGTGGAATAGAGCTCGTAAAGGCGGCTCTTCAAAACGCGCATCGCCTTTTCGCGGTTCTGGATCTGGCTCCTTTCGTCCTGACTCTGCACCACTATGCCCGTGGGGATATGCGTGATCCTTATCGCGGACGAGGTCTTGTTGACGTGCTGCCCGCCTGCGCCCGAGGAACGGTAGGTATCGATCCTGATGTCGTTCGGATCGATGACGACGTCGACGTCCTCCGCCTCGGGAAGCACGGCGACGGTCGCGGCGCTGGTGTGTATGCGCCCCTGCGATTCTGTCTCGGGCACACGCTGTACGCGGTGCACGCCGCTTTCGAATTTCATGCGGGAATAGGCGTTTTTGCCGTTTATCTGGAAGACGGCTTCCTTTATGCCGCCTATCTCGGTATCGTTCATGTCGATCACTTCGAGCTTAAAATTATGCCGCTCGGCGTACCTTGAATACATGCGGAAGAGCGTCGCGCCGAAGAGCGCCGCCTCATCCCCGCCTATGCCGGCGCGGATCTCGATTATGACGTTCCTCTCGTCGTTCGGATCCTTCGGAAGCAGCATGAGCTTCAGCTGTTCCTCGAGGAGCGACGCCTTTTCCTCCGCCTCACGCAGCTCCTCGTGAGCGAGCTCTTTAAGCTCCGCGTCGTCGGTGCCGGCGATGAGCTCCCGCGCCTCCTCCCGAGAGGCGAGCGCCGCGGAGTATTCATCGTAAACGGCGACTATCTCGCCAAGCTGCGAATGCTCCCTGGCGAGCTCTCTGAAAAGGGTCTGGTCGCCGATCACGGCGGGCTCCGAAAGCCTTTCGCCCAGCTCCTCGTATCTTTCCTTCATTTTTTTGAGTTTATCAAGCATTATAAGACCTCAAAAACCGATCGAAACAACGCGCTCTATACCGTTAAGATCCTTTACCGTACGGGTCTCGCGCCCGGGAAACAGCGCCCTGACCGCGTCCGCTTCGCCCATGCCGACCTCCATTACGAGCGCGCCGCCGGGCAGTATATGCTCCGCGGCGTCGGCGGCGATACGGCGGTAGAGATCGAGCCCGTCCCTGCCCCCCGCGAGGGCGAGCGCGGGCTCCCGCTTCACCTCTTCCGGCAAATGCGCCATATCTTCATCATTTATATAGGGCGGGTTCGCGGTGACGATATCATACCGCGAAGCGCCGAAGAACAGATCCGCCTCGCGTACGGTCACTTCCGCGTCGTTTTTCAGGGCGTTTTCCCTTGCGAGCCGGACGCACGCGGGCGAGATATCCGACGCCTCCGTCCTTATCCCCGAGAGCTTGTTGAGCGATACCGCGACGCAGCCCGTGCCGGTGCAGATATCGAGAAGCGTTTTATACCCTCTCTCCTTGATGAGCGAAAGCGCCTCCTCGCAGAGGGTCTCCGTATCCTGCCTCGGTATGAGCGCCGCGGGACTCACGTTGAATTCAAGCCCCATGAAGCTCCATCTGCCCAAAATGTATTGAAGCGGCTCGCCCGAAAGACGCCTTTTTATCATTTCCTCAACGGCGGAGAGCGCGTCGGCGTCAAGCTCCTTCTCCGAGAGGAATATCCGTGCGCGGTCGAGCCCGGTCGCTTCCCCGAGCATGATGCGGGCTTCCGTCTCCGCCTCGTTTGAGACGGGCAGAAGCCGCGTTGTTATTTGCTTTATTGCCTCGCGGGGCGTCACGCCTCTTCCTCCGAAGCGGCGTTTTCCCCCTCCGGTGCGGGTTTTTCCTCCGCAGGACTATCCTCCGCAGGCGGGTCGATGTTAACGACCTCGTCCTCTTCGGCGGCTTCAGAAGCCTTTGCCCTTTCCTCCGCCTCCTTCTTCAAACGCTCCTCCTCGAGCTTCTTTTCCTCGAGCGGGTTCTTCTCTCCCATGGCGAGGTAGAAGGAGTAGATGGCGACCTCGAGCATATCGAGATCCGGCTCCCTGGTGGTGATGAGCTGCAGCGCCATGCCCGGCGCGCGGACTATCTTCGTTATAATATTATCGCGCTTTGCGGCGGCGCGGAGGACTTCGTAGCTCAGACCCGCAACAAGCGGCAGCGCCACGAGCCTTACGCCGAGGCGGATCAGGAACGCGAGCGCCTTATGGAGCCCCTCGGGCGGGAAGCCGAGGGAGTGCATCACGATGTCGATGACCGTGTTCACGATGATCGATATCGCCATTACGAGGAACAGATAATTCGTGCCGCAGCGCGGGTGGAGACGCTTGTACTTCTTTGCGTTTTCGGGGGTCAGTTCGTCAACGCCCGCCTCATAGCAGGCGATGGTCTTATGCTCCGCGCCGTGGTACATGAACACGCGGCGGATATCCTTTATGCCCGAAACGGCGAAGAGATAACCGACGTAAATGAGCAGCCTCAAGCCGCCCTCCACGAGCGAGCGCCAGATATAGAAGGAGTCCTCCGCCGCGCTCGCCGCTTTGCCGAATATGAGCTGCGCGACGAACTGGGGCAGGAACATGAACAGACCGACCGCAAGCAGTATGCCGAGCACCATACCGACGCCCATGACGGCGTCCATTATGTCTATGTGAAGCTTATCTGCCAGCCATTTTTCAAATTTCGAGGGTTCTTCCTCAAAATCCTCGCCGAGGAGCTCGGTCGATTTGGAGGTGGTCTCCATACCGGTCTTAAGGCTCTCGATGAACGCCACGACGCCCCTTATTACCGGCAGTCCGAGGAAGGTGCCCTTCTGCGCCTTCGACCTGTATTTCCTGTAACTCTTTACAATGCTTCCGTCCGCACGGCGCACCGCCATAGCGATGCCCACGTCGGATTTCATCATTACGCCCTCCATTACGGCCTGACCGCCGACAGAGCAGCGCCTTACCGCGGGTGCGGTCTTCTCCTTTTTTGCCATCCTTTATCCTTTCAAGGCAGTCTCCTGCCGATGTTGTTCATTCCTGTGTCCAAACGGCGTACAGCGTATGATCGCGCATTTCGGCGATCGGCGTTTCGGGAGTAAGCGGCTCGCCGTCGTGCGTAAGGCTCCAGCCCTTGAAGGCGTACCCCTGCCTGACGGGAACGGCGTCGAGCGCCTCGCCGTAGGGGAGTATGCTTCCCGACGCGTCCTTTGCGAACACTATCGCAAGGCTGTTTTCGGGCAGGCTGCCGCCCTTCGGATCGTATGAGATCTCTATCTCGAGCTTGAGATGCCGCTTCGATATCAAACGATAGAACTTGTAATAGCCGCCGCTTGAATGCAGCTTGTTGGCATAGGCGAGGAAATCGTCCGCCGAACGCGATTTTTTGATCGCGCGCGGGGATATCTCCTCCACCGTGTCGACCGTGACCGGCTTTCCGGATGCGTCGGTCTTTATGCCCGTGATGATTATGCAGTGCCCGCGATAGACGGGGCTGCCGTGCTCGTCGACGCCGCTCGCATGGGCGCAGATCATGGCATCGCCCGGTTCGAGTGCAAGAAGATCGTTATAGGTATATGCGCTCTCATGTCCGCGGGTCGCGGGGACCTGGCGGCAGACGTTCCAATCCACAGCGTCCGATATGAACATATAGGTCGTCATATGCGGGATCTGCCACGCGTATGAGAGGAACGCGGAGCAATCCGAGCCCAAAAGCGCGCCCCAGTTGGCGTCCCTCGCCGTCGCCGCCCTTGCGGCAAGATCGAAATCCGATCCGGGCGCGTTGGCGGTCTTTAAGAAATTGGCTATCGAATAGGCGTACGTGGGAGTCCTGCCGCTGTCCGCGTCGACCCAGCCGATGTACTGCTGCCTGCCGACGAATTCCGTGGCGTTGAAGAGCGCGCTCCTTGAATAGGGCATGCTGTTTTCAACAACTCCCGCCTGGTATTTCTTATCGGAATTGCAGGCGTAAAAGCTGTACCGGGGAAGCCACGTATTCTCCCCCTCGGGGCTGCCGAGGAAGGCGAGCCTCAGCGCCCTTTCCACGATTATCTCATTCGCGGCAGGGTATGAAACGCCGGCGGGGGCGCTGTTTGCGGTATTTCCCGCCGCCGCGAACGAAAAGAACGCGAATACAAGCGCCAGTATCAGCGCAGCCTTTTTTGCCGTTTTTGTCCGATGAATTATCATTCGTTATTACCTTTGTATTCCCAGGTTTGACCTGCGTACCCGGCGCTCTTTCTGACGCTGTCGTAATCCGTAAGTATCGCATAAGCCGCACGGGCTTTTTCGACGTCCTCCTTAGTTATGCTCGCCGGATCGCCGTAGCGCGCCCTTATGTAGATCGCCCTCAGCTCCTCGTCGGTGACCTTCAAAAGCTTCTTCTGCGCCTCGTCGGAGACCTCTGAGCTGGTGTTGCTGCTTTTGAGCTTGACGCCCCACGTTCTCAAGTAAGTCAGATATTGCGCGTAGATCGCCCTTATCTCGCCCGAATTGGTGCGGCGCTTATGCTTTTTGGCGCGGCGGAAGCCGGGCACTTCTTCCTCTTCTCCAACGGAGAAGGTGAGATCGTCTTTATAGATATCGCGCGAAGATCTCTTGTTCTTCAAAAGCAAGATGAGCGCGACGATCAATATCGCGGCGAATATTATAACTGCAACGACCGCCCACGGCGTATCCAGCTTGGGCAGCTCCACGGCAATGCCGTGCGGCTTGACGTCCGTCGCTCCGCCGGGGATCACGGGCTCGACGACTTCGGTCGGCTCCGGGGTCGGCGAAGGGGATACCTGCGGTTCCGACATAGTGTACTGGTACAAGCTGCTCATCACGTAGTAGTAGCCGTAAAGGAACAAGCCGAACAGCCCTGCAATGGGCGTTATGATATAGCTTATATACGGCAGAGCGAATCCGATACCGCAGCCTATCGCGGCGGCGACAACGACCGGTATAATGAAGAACAGGCAATTTCCGGACTGCCAGCGGAAGCTCTTCACGCTGCCCGTCCTGCAGGCGCGGAGCGCAAGTATGCCCAGGAGCAGGAACAGCACCACCATGGGCTTGGTCGTCTTATTGCCCACTATAGGGAGGAACGACGTGATCGCCCACACCGGCGTAAGGCTCGCCAGCGGCATATAGATCCTTCTGTAACGCCATGCCTCGATCGCGTATGCTCCCGATGCGACCGCCGCAGCGGAGTAAACGAGCGGGACCGCGCACCCCGAAAGCATTATTACATCCCGTCCGCAGAAAGCAAGCCCCGCAAAGGGGATCAGCATTACGACGAGCCTTAACGCGGGATGGTTCAGCCGCACGGCGGCAAAGCTTGCCGCAAATATGAGCAGCACAATCACGGCGGCGGGGATCCAGCTGTAACGGAAGGGCCCGAAATGGGACACGATCGCAAAGTAATAGCATGCCGCGGCGGTGATCCTGAATGAAACGAAGTTCTTCATTCTTCACCCTCCTCTCCGACGAGCACGCAGGCGGGAACGTCCGAATGCTTATTGATCCACGAGACGCACGCGGCGTTCCTTCTCGACATGGTGGGGGTTATGATTATGCAGCCCCTTGAGCCGCGCCCGCCCGCGACGACGCGCTCCGCCAGCTCCTCGAACGAGAAATACCTGACGAAATTGGATACGCCTATCCTGCGCTGAACGCCGAAGGCGTGCTTCCTGCCCACGCCCTTTTCCATGCTGAAAAGGTCTCCGTTGGATATCAGCGCATAGGGGATCTTGTTTTCCTCAAGCTTGTCGATCACAGTTCTGACGAGCGATAAGCAGTGTTCTATCAAACGTTTGTTGGTCAGATCCTCAATATTGACGACCACCGCGACGTCGGTATCGACGGTGAAATCGTGGTTCTTTACCATGAGCTGCCCGGTCTTCGCGGTCTGCGCCCAGGATATGTTCTTCAGCGGTTCATACCCCGTATACTCGCGATAGCCCAGAATAAGATTGGGGTCCTCGTGAATAAAACGGCGCACGGAAACGTCGCCAAGGTATCCGCCGACTGCCGTGATATCCTGATCTTCGGGCGCGGGAAGCGCCGTGCAGACGACCCTCTTCGGGATATCGTAGCCGCTGGTGACGCTGCTGAATCCCAAAAAATCGCCGCACTCAACGTAGACCTTGCCGATCTCGTGATGACCGCGGTGCTTGAATGAGATCCTTACCTTGCCCTCATACATCCTGTGAGGCATAAGGAAAAAATCAACGGTGAACATCCTGCCGAGATAATTCTCCGTCTTCTCATAGCCGTGGCGGCGGATCCACTCCTCATCCTCCCTGACCTCGACCGCATCGTTCAGAAGGAACGATACGCCCGCGCTCATAACGGGAAGTATGGAGGAGTTCCTGACCCGGTAGCTCAGCGTGGCTATTTCGCCAGGCTCCGTAAGCTCCATATTGACGTCGCACCGGAAAATGAGCTTTTGCGGCAGCCTGTTGACGCTTATCACTTCAATTGTGATGACCACCGCTAAAACGGCGACGATCATCGTAATAATAACGTATACCGGCATTATTGTTCAAGGGGTACGGGCAGCTCGTCGAGCAGTTCGGAGATAAAGGTCTCCGAATCCATGTGGCTGCGGGTAATTACAGCTATCCTGTGGGAAAGCACGGGGATCGCCTCGCGCTTTACGTCCTCCGGTATGACGTAATCGCGGCCCTCCATCGCGGCAGAGATCTGGCTCGCCCTGTAAAGAGCTATGGTACCCCTCGCGGAGACGCCGTAAGCAAGGCGTTCGCTCTCACGCGTGGCGGTGACTATCGACATGATGTAATCCTTAACGTCGTCGCTGACGTTAACGAGCTTGTACTCGTTCCTCAGCGTCATCAGTTCCTCCCGGGTGATGCACACGGAAAGCCTGTCGATGATATCCTTCGCGTCCTCGCGGCCCATGATCTGCTTCTCCTGCTCCTCGGTCATGTAACCGAGCTTCATCTTCATGAAGAAACGGTCGAGCTGCGCTTCGGGCAGCGGGAACGTGCCGTAGGACTCGACTGGGTTCTGCGTCGCCATGACGATATAGGGCTCCTCCATGCGGAAGGTCTCGCCGTCGATGGAGATCTGCCTCTCCTCCATTACCTCGAGCAGAGCGGACTGGCTCCTCGGCACGGCGCGGTTGATCTCATCCGCGAGCACTACGTTGGCGAAGAGCGGTCCCTTCCTCAATTCGAACTCGCTCGTTTTCTGGTTGAAGAAATGAATACCCGTAAGATCTGTCGGTACGATATCCGGCGTGAACTGGATCCTCTTGAAGTTGCCGCCGATGCTCTTTGCAAAGGCTCTCAACAGCATCGTTTTGCCCGTGCCGGGGAGATCCTCCAGCAGCACGTGTCCGGAGGCGACGAGGCAGACGCCAAGGCGGCGGATCGCCTCGTCCTTGCCGACGATGACCTGCCCGCAGTTCTCGATAAGACGCTTCTTGTACTTAACAAAAATATCGGTGTTCATTTTATAACTCTGCCGCTGTAACGCGGTCCTTTCTTGAGATTTTTGTATGATTTTTCATTATATCACATCCGCGGCAAAACTGCACGCTTTTTTTCTGCAAAGCTCCGTAAATATCAACCGTTCTCTTCGCACGACAATTCCAAAAGCTGCAGCTCGTCTCCGAGATCGCGAAGGACCGCTTTGCCGTGCGCGATCAGTTTGTACCAGTCCTTTGTCTCCCTGTCTGTTCTATCGGCGTCCTGGAGCGACATCATGGGCATGATCGGCACGTGCCTCTCCGCTTCCCCAATGCCCCATGCCTCGGGATTGATCTGGTATAATCTGAAATACAGAGTGCAGGTTTCCTCGTCTACGCTTTCCACAAGCGCAAAGCGGATCGGGAATGAGTACTTTTCGGTCGGATAAGGGGGAACGTTCCAAAAGCAGCCGTCACGGAAAAAGCAGTTAAAGCTCTCGTTTTCATCGAGCATTATGCTGTAATCCTCCCGATCGGGAGAAATGGTTTTCCCAAAGAAATAGGTCAGCGTTTCATTGACCTGTTCAAGCGTCAGCGTTCGGCAGGAAACGCCGTTGTCCTGCCGTTCAATGACGGAATCCTTATCGTTCGCTCTTCTGTACCCAAAGACAAATCTTATCAGCTCGGCGTCCTCATCCAGATCGGTCTTCGTGTCCATGATGTTCTGCTGAACTATGTAGGTTACGAAACGATTCACCCGAATCTGATTCTCGCTGATCTCCCATGCGGGAGGCTTTTGCGTTTCCTCTGGAACGTCGGTCGTCTCCGCCTGTTCGGTCACCGTCGGTTCGGTCACCGTCGGTTCGGTCACCGTCTGCGCGGGAGCAGCTCCCCGCTTGATCAGTGCCCTGATCGCAAAGCCCCCTGCTGTCAGAAGCACGACTGCCGCCGCGATGAGAAGCGCCTGTTTCCATCCGAATTTGTGTTTTTTCATGTCAATCCTCCTTTTCCGTCCTGTTTTTCCAAGACTCGTTCATTTGGCAGTTCAGAGGACTTTATGCTTATTATGCTTGGCATTAAGTCCGATCCGCCTCTTTATTTCAGCCGCATATGCAAACGGCCTTTCCCCTGTGGAAGGCCGTTGGATCACTTTGTAAATCAGCCTCTATGGCGGGGATCTGCCTTAATGGATCACGCCGATCTGCTGCAAATACCGAAGGGTATTGGCTCCTGCCTCCTTCATTTTCTCGCCTGCAAAGCCGTGATCCGCACCTTAGATCACACAGAAATCGGCATTGCGTTGTTTTCATTTTTTTGCCTTCCTTCAATGCGTGATCTTTTAGTGTCGACTGAATTATATGTAGATATCTCGCATTTTTCAAGACATTTGTCGCTTGTATGTCGACTAATATTCAGTCTTCGAGAACGCTGTAGTAGCCCTTGTACCGCAGCCGCTCTATCATTGCGTGGAACTCCTCCTCCTCGAAGCCGTCGCCGTCCTCGAGCCACCATTTCACAATGGACGCCAGGCTGACGGAGTAGATTTTGATAAACAGATCGTATTTCTTCTGTTTCTTTTCATTCGCTGCCTTCAGGATGTTCTGCGCGGTCATATTCTTCTCGATCTCGTCCGCAAACAGGAAGAACCCGTCGAACGGCTCCGTCCTGACGTTCAGGATCCGCGTGAGCGCGTTGCGCCATTGCGCTATCCACGCGAGCAGTTCACTGAAGAGCGCCTTCTCCCTGTCCGTATCCCGGGCGATATTCAGATCGAAAAACCGCTGAAACCACTGGTCGACCAACGATCTGCACATTTCTTTGAAAAGCTCTTCCTTCGAGCCGAAGAAGAGATAGAACGTCGTCCGGTTGATCCCGGCGCGTCTGGACAATTCCGAGATCGTAACGTCGCGGTATTCCTGTTCGTTCAGGCAGGACAATAACGCCTCCCTCAGTTTTTCAACCGTGCTCGCGGAATCAGCAAGTCGTCTCATAATCATTTTCCTCCCGTTTCGGATCCTTTTCATCAATGATACCACAACCGCCCGGGAATCTCCACAACGGATTGCGCGATAATGAAAAAAGTCCGCACGCCAAGGATAAATAATCAGCGCGGATCGAAGGATATGCAAACCCAATTCGCACAAATCCCGGCAAAAAAAGAGCAAGGGTTGTGAAAATCTTAAGATGTGATATAATCAGGCAGGAAAGGAGAATGTACCGCAATGAAATCAAGCATACTTTTTATCGCTTTGTTGATAATGTCTTTGGTCGTTTTTTCTGGCGCCGCCGCCGTGGTGGTTATTATCATTATTATGACCCGCAGGAACAGCCGCGCGCAAAAGGTCGCCGTCCGCGCAGAGGTCGTTTCAAAGTACATGGGCGTGTTTAGCGGCGATACGGTACACAGGACTCGCCATCACGTGATCTTCAGAACGGAAAGCGGCGAGGATCACGATTTCGCCGTCAACATGACCGAATACGACGCCCTTTCCGAGGGCATGCGCGGGCAGCTTTCGTATCAAGGGACGTGGTTCCTGGGATTCGATAAGGACGAATGATCCTTGCGTGCAACTTGGACGGCGTAAACGGGAAAAGCATAGTGCTATGATAATTGATACTGCCTTTGATTTTCGTTCAGACGCAAACGGAAGGGATCCGGACATCTGGAGCCCCATGCTTAAGGCTTATCAGCGCATTCTTTACAGTAAACCGCTGCCCAAAACTGACTGTTCTCATACCGTCTTTCTTTTACCAAACAAATAGGGACGCCGGATGGCGTCCCTATTCGTTTGGTAGCGGCAATCTGATTCTGAACACACGTTCCGCTGTTTCTTGCGCGCTGCCTTACTTGCGTGTGCGGAACGTACAGTTTTGCTTCGCAAAACTGACTGTTCTCATACCGTCTTTCTTTTACCAAACGAATAGGGACGCCGGATGGCGTCCCTATTCGTTTGGTAGCGGCAATCTGATTCTGAACACACGTTCCGCTGTTTCTTGCGTGATGCCTTTCTTGCGTGTGCGGAACGTACAGTTTTGCTTCGCAAAACTGACTGTTCTCATACCGTC
>DGHD01000036.1:0-24374 GCA_002392505.1 Christensenella sp. UBA3857
GCCGATGATGCCGATGGAGGCGGCGACGCCGTTGGTGAAGCCCATCAGCTTCGCGCCGATGAACGCGATGAAAATGCCCGCCTGCGCGGCGGCGCCCAGGAGCAGGCTCTTGGGATTGGCGATCAGCGGACCGAAATCCGTCATCGCGCCGACGCCGAGGAATATGAGACACGGGTAAATGCCGAGCTTGACGCCTAGATACAGGTAATCGACGAGACCCGCCGACTCCGCAAACTCCTGCCAATGGACGTGCCCGCCCTCAAACAGCACGGGATGATACATCTCTGCCCCGGGAAGATTGGTCAAAAGCATACCGAAGGCTATCGGCATAAGGAGCATAGGCTCAAACTTTTTGACGATAGCAAGGTACAGAAGCACGCACGCAATGGCTATCATCGCGAGCGTCTTCAGCCAATCCGGGAAGCCCGATGAGAAGAGCCTGTAAAAGCCCGATTGTTTTAAGAATTCAAGAATAGATTCCATGAGCCCTCGTATTATTCGAAGGCGATGAGAACGTCGCCGGAATTGACGGATGCACCCTTCTGAGTATTGAGATTAACAACGCGGCCGTCGCGGGGAGCGAGGATCTCGTTCTCCATCTTCATCGCCTCGAGCACGAGCAGAACTTGTCCGCGCTTGAAGCTGTCGCCGACCTTAACGTTTACGCCGACAATGGTGCCGGGCATGGGCGCGGAGATGGTTTCCGCAGCGCCGGGCGCGGCATGAACGGGCTGAGGCGCGGCGGGAGCGGGGATGGCGGCGGGCTTGACGTCGCCCTTGAGCTCCTCTACCTCGACTTCGTATGAGGTACCGTTTACATTGACAAGAAATTTACGCATATTAACCTCCGAAAACGGCTTATTAAGCCGATGTTTTACTTGTTGTTCACGCAGCTTTGCGTATCGAGTGGATGCGGATGCCGGTTACGTCCGTGCCGAGCTCCGCCGCTATGGAAGCGGAGATGACCGCAACGAGCTCGCGCCTTTCCTCAACGGAAAGCGCGGGAGCGCCGACCTGCTTTATCGAATGGATCCGGATAGCGGAAGCATCCTCCCCGAGGTATTCGGCGATCGCGGCGGAAACGGCGGCGATCGCTTCCCTGCGGTTGGGACCGGCGATGGCGGGAACGGGCGCGAATGCGGGAGCGACGCTGACGGGGCGGGTATGCTCCGGCATAACGTCGTAATGCTTTTTACGCGAAACAAGCCTCTTTTCGCCGGAGAAAAGGCGCACAAAGAAGCTCATTAGGCAGATTATTCCGATGAGTGCAACGAGACCGACAAACACTACTCCGAGCCCGATGCCGAGCACCGGCAGCGACTCGATAAAGCTTTGCCATAACCTTTGAAGCATGAAAGAAAACCTCCCGGGACAGGATCAAACTGCGATGGGGATACCCTCGCCTCAAATCATCCCAATTTCAGATATTCGACGGCAGTCCCTGTTCTCCTGTTCGGAAAGTTCGGAAAAGGAAAATATATTTATTTGTCGAATAAAGCGTCAGTCCCTATCGGTCACAAAGCCGCTTATCTCCTCTTCCGTGAGGAGACGCTTCTCGCCCGGTTTCATGGAGCCGAGGCGCACGTCGCCTATCGCCACGCGGCAAAGCCTGATGGTTTTATGCCCGAGCGCCTCGAGCATACGCCTGACCTGGCGGTTGCGTCCCTCGTGTATGGAGATGAGGAGCTCGCTTTTTTCGGCGCCGTTCTTCGTCACTCGGACGACCGCCGGCGCGGTGATCCCGTCGTCCAGCATAACGCCGTTCATCAGCGTGCGTTCGTCACGCTTCGATATCTCGCCCGTACAGAGCACGCGGTACGTCTTGGTCTTCATATAGCGCGGGTGCATCAGCTTTTCGGCAAAATCACCGTCGTTCGTCAGGAAAATGAGCCCTTCCGAATCGTAATCGAGGCGCCCTACCGTATAGAGCCTTTCCGGGACGTCCTTAAAAAAGTCTACGACCTTGATCCTGTCCTCGTTTTCGGAGGACGTGCAGATCACGTTTTTGGGCTTGTAAAAGGCATAGACGACCTTCTTCGCGGCGGGATGCACCTGCTTGCCGTCATAGGCCACGCAGTCATCCTCGCTCACGCTGCAGCCAAGCTCCGCCACGCTGCCGTTGACGGTGACTTTTCCTTCCTTAATAAGCTCCTCGCACTTCCTGCGGGAGGCAATTCCGGCGTCCGCCAAGAACTTTTGAAGTCTCAACTTTTTATTGCTCCAATCGTATTATGCTGCCATTCGTTTGAAGAGGAGCCGGAACCACCAGGTGATACCGCGTTCCCGAACGTCCGCGTGCGCCGCGAGCTCGGTCTCGCCTATAAGCTCTCCCGAGCTGAATACGCGAAGCCTGCCGAGCGTCTGCCCCGCCTTTATCGGCGCGGCTATCGGACCGTAAAGCTCCGTTTTGACGTCGAACGCTTGCGCGGCGTCCTTCTTCAACAATGCTATTATACTATCTTTTGCGGCAATTTCCAATACGCTTTCGTCACTGTTTTCAACTTCAGCGCGCATTATTACAGAATCTTTTTCGACTACGACCGTCTTTTCATACGTGTCGAACGCGGTCTCGAGCAGTTCCGACGCTGTCCCGAACATCGGACGGCAGTTCAGGAGCGCGCCGACGAGCGTCATACCGTCCCTCTCCGCGCCGAAGACGAGGCATCTTCCGGCAGCCATCGTGTAGCCGGTCTTCACTCCGAACGCGCCGTCGAAGCTCCAAAGGAGCGAGTTCTTGTTCTTGAATGTGCGCTCGTACTCCCCGCTTTGAGTCCTGTGGTATTTTGTTGAAACTATCCGGCGGAACGCGTCGTTTTTTATCGCCTCGCGGGCGATCATGCAGAGCTCCCTCGCGGTGGTATAGTGTTCGGGATCGTTCAGCCCGTTCGGAGTCACGAAATGCGTATTTTCGAGTCCGAGCTCCTCCGCCCTTTTGTTCATCAATGCGGCGAAGCCCTCCGTGCTCCCGCCGACGTGTACGGCGAGCGCCACGGCTGCGTCGTTGCCCGAAGCGAGCATAAGCCCGTAGAGGAGATCTTCCACGCTGATCCTCTCGTTATTCCGGAGATATATCGACGAGCCCTCTACGCCCACCGCCTCGTCCGGAACGAAGACCTGTTCGTCCGTCCGGCAGTTTTCGAGCACGACGAGCGCGGTCATTATCTTCGTCGTGCTTGCCATGGGAAGCCGCTCGTCGGCGTTTTTCCCGGCAATGAGCGCGCCGGTCTCACACTCCATAAGCGCCATTGCCTTTGCCTCGTCCGCGGCAAAGACCGGCTCGCTCCGCCCCGGAAGCGCAAGAAAAACCATCACAGCGGTCAGCACGATAACCGCATAGAGTCTTAACTGCGTTTTAGGCGTCACTCCAGTTCATCCCCCGTCGTTTCATATTCGATCTTGTAGGCAAAAGGCTTATGATCGCGGCGCAGCTTCCTCGCGGCATAGACCTTCTTCACCTTCTTTTCGGCAGCGGGAACCTTTTCGCAGTTCTTCGCCTCCTCCTTTTTGGGCGAGGCTGCGTATTCCTTGATCATGCGTTCGGCTGCATCGATCACCTGCGGCGCAAGGTCTATGAGCCTGTCTGCCGGGCAGTCCTCCTTTGCGGGAAGCACGCGCACGGTACCGTTCTGCACGGCGAGGAACGCAAGCGGCGTAAGGCTCATGCCGACCGTCGACGCGCCTATGAAGGGGTATTCGCTTTCGCTGCGCGTATCAAGCGAGCTTTTTTTGATCGGCGTCGCCGCGGCGTATTCTCCGCCGCCGACCAGGAGCCCCAGCGCGACCTTCGACACGGGAAGTATCATCGTATGATCCTCCGTGATTATCGGCGAACCGATCACGGTGTTTACGTCCGCGAGCCGCTTTATCTCCTCCATCGACGACTGCATTATGTTTTCTATTGGGTGACTCATTGTTTTTCCTCCGTTTTTTCTTTATGTATCCGATGATTAGTTTAACCGGATAGACCGTTGCTATACCGTCCGCGTTCACGGCGATCGCCGTATCCGAAAAGCAGGGCTCGATCATTACGGAAGGGTTTTCTGTCTTCAGGATACAGAGCGTCTGCATTATCAGTACGTTTGCAGCTCCCGCCGCGGTGACTGCAAGCTCCGGCCGCTTCGATATGCCCGCTTTTCCCCATACGTTTACGGCTTTCAGCCTTAAAGCATTGAGCGTCGGAAGCGTTTTGGGCCTGCGTTTTTTGAGCTTGAACGGGATCCTTTTCCCCATGACGGTCAGGACTATTCCCTCCGGATAACGGTAGACGGCGCTCATATCGATCCAAAGCGGTATGCCAAAGAGCTCCAGCGAGGCGAATACGCCCTTCGTCCTTATCTTCAGCGAAAACCTGAGCCTTTTGGGGAGCAGAATAAGCCCTGCTATGATCGCCGCGGCGGCGATGACGATAAGCGGGATCAGCGTTTTTTTCATCATATTCACGATCCTTAGATTTTTAATTTAAGTTTGTTCAATGTGCTTGTAAAATATCCTTTCGCATGATAAAATGAATGTGTATGCAGTATGAGCGGAGGTTCGTGCGATGATAATACTCGGGATCGATCCCGGCTACGCTATCCTGGGCTACGGTCTTATCAAATTCGATCGCGGACAGTTTACCGTGCTCGATTACGGCGTCATTGAAACGAAGGCGGACCGTTCGTTCCCCGAAAGGCTGGAGATCCTTCATCGCGGCGTAACCATGCTCATCGAAAAATACAAGCCCGACCACGTCGTGTTTGAAGAGCTGTTCTTCAATCACAACGCGAAGACCGCGATCCAGGTCGCCGCCGGGCGCGGAGTGGCGCTTCTTGCTGCGCAGCAGGCGGGGCTTCCCCTTTACGAATACACCCCGATGCAGATAAAAATGAACGTCACGGGCGACGGACACGCGGACAAGCTGCAGGTGCAGACGATGGTCAAGCTCCTGCTGAAGCTTAACAAGGTGCCCAAGCCCGACGATGCGGCGGACGCCCTCGGCGCGGCGATATGCCACGCGAGCGCAGTCGGCCCGTCATTGGAGGAATACAGGATAAAGTAATGTACGCGCATATCAAAGGCACAGTTGATTCCGTCTATCCCGACCGCGCCGTCATCGAGGCGGCGGGCGTCGGGTACGAGCTGTTCTGCAGCTCCATGACGCTCAGGGAGCTTTTGCCGGGCAAAACGGCGAAGCTCTATACCCATTTCCATATCGCGCAGGACGCGATAGCTCTGTACGGTTTCAGATCCGACGAGGAACGCGCTATGTTCCGCAGGCTGATCAGCGTATCGAGGATAGGTCCGAAGGTGGCGCTCAGCGTGCTCTCCGTGCTCACGCCGGAGGACGTCGCTCTCGCTGTTGTTACCGACAATACCGCCGCTTTCGACCGCGTCCAGGGCATGGGCAGGAAGACCGCCGCAAGGCTCATTCTCGAGCTCAAGGGCAAGGTCGACGCTGCGGAGGGCATCCCCGCCGCCGCGGTTTCGGATGACAATTCCTCCGTCCGTGCGGAGGCGATCGCCGCGCTCGTTTCTCTCGGCTATGACGGCGCCGTTGCGGGAAGGATCGTTACCGGTCTCCCCGCGTGCGACAGGGTCGAGGATATGATCAAAAACGCTCTCAAGGAGCTTTCAAAGAGATAAACCATGGATTACGACGACAGGATCATTTCCTCTTCCTTTCAGGAGGAGGATGAGAAAATCGAATACAGCTTGCGTCCCAGATTCCTTGCCGAATACATCGGTCAGTCTAAGGTCAAGGAGCATATCGGCGTCTATATGAAGGCCGCGAAGCTCAGGGGCGAGGCGCTCGACCACGTGTTGCTGTACGGTCCTCCCGGGCTCGGCAAGACGACGCTTGCCTCCATCATCTCGAACGAGATGGGCGGCAAGCTCTCCGTCACGAGCGGTCCCGCGATATCCCACAGCCGCGACCTTGCGGCGATACTCTCGAACGTGAACGAGGGGGATATCCTCTTCATCGACGAGATACACCGTTTGAATGCCAGCGTTGAGGAGATCCTCTACCCCGCTATGGAGGATTTCGCATACGACATAGTGATCGGCAAGGGGCCGTCCGCAAGGTCCCTCAGGATGGAGCTTCCGAAGTTCACCCTCGTCGGCGCGACCACGAGGCTGGGGCTTTTGACCTCTCCGCTGCGCGACAGGTTCGGCATAAAGGAGCAGCTCGAGCTCTATTCGCCCGAGGATCTTAAGGAGATCATCGTGAGGAGCGCCGGCATCCTCGATATCGGCATTACAGAGGACGGCGCGCTTGAGATCGCCTCCCGTTCGAGGGGCACGCCCCGCGTCGCCAACAGGCTTCTGAAGCGCGTGCGCGACTATGCACAGGTCAAGGGCGCGGGCGTCATCGACTGCGAGACCGCCATGCGCGGGCTTGAGATGCTCGGCGTGGACGAGCTTGGGCTCGATCCGGTCGACAGGCGTATGCTTGAATCGATGATAGTCAAGTTCCGCGGACGTCCAGTCGGGCTCGATACGATCGCCGCCTCCACCGGCGAGGATCCGACCACGATAGAGGACGTTTACGAGCCCTATCTTATCCAGCTCGGGTTCATTGCGCGCACTCCCCGCGGGCGAGTGCTCCTGCCCGCCGCTTATGAACATTTGGGATACCCCGCGCCTGCTGAAAGCGGCTCGGATCAGTTACATTTTTAATCATCATTCAGGAGGTTTACCATGTTCGGTAAGAAGAAGAAGGAGCTTGAGTTCCTTTTGTCGCAGCGCGAATCTGAAAACGCCCTTATGAAAAAGCGCATCAGCGAGCTTGAGGCGGAAGTGAAGCGCCTTAAAGATCAGGAGGGCATGGTGCTTCGCGCGATAACCGAGGCGGATAAGACCGCCGACCGCATCGAGCGCGAGGCGGATGAAAAGAAGGCACTGATGCTTGCCGAAGCGGAGCAGAAGATCAGCAAGGCGGCGATAAGGGCGAACAACATACTCGCCAGCGCCGACGAGGAAGCGGAAAGCATTCGCAAGGAGGCCGACGAATACCTCGAATCGCAGAAGAACGAGGCCGATACTTATTCCGAAAACATCCGCACGGACGCGAATATCTACGTCGAGCGCACCATAATCGCCTCCCAGATGGAGGTCAACAAGCGCAAGGACGTTGTGAACGATCTGAACGAGCTGCTTAAAAAGACCACCGATTATCTTGCAGAGCAGACCGCCGCGTTCAGCGATCTCATTAAGGGCGTAATCGAGGAGAACGAAAGCGAGACCAAGGAGCTTTGCCGCGAGATAGAGAAATGCTCCTGCAACTGCGAGGAGTGTGAGAACCCCTGCAAGCCGAACGTCGCCCCGAAGCCCGGCGCGAAGATCGCGGATGAGGACGAAGACGAAGAAGAGTCCGACGAGGGCGCTGAGGACGAAGCCGCCGAGGAGCCCGAAACGGTGATCGAGCCTGCGGAGGAACCCGCCGAAGAGCAGACCGCCGCTTCGCTTGACGAGGAGACCGCTCCCGCCGATCCCGCAAAGGACGACGATATCGACGTTTCGAGACTTCCCGAGGATTACACCGATCCGGCGCAGCTGATGCACAACATCTACTATCTCGAAAGGCGCGATCTCCCCGCGAGGGACGAGTACACCGAGCACGGCGACAGGACTCCCGCGGGCGGCATCACGTTTCCCGACGAGCTCGGCGGCGAAGGAAAGGAAGCTCTTCCCCATGATGAGAAGCTCGACGAGATAGTGAACGAGGTCGTTGAGGCTTCCTGACGCATAATATAATTAAAGATTATATTCCCTCCCAAAGTTGACTTTGGGAGGGAATAAGTTTATAATTCCATTTGATTCGGGCGTGATCGCCCCTTCCAATAAGCATATTCAATACATCAGGAGATATATATGAAGGTTCGGAATATTCTCGGCGAAAGGTTCAAGGAACGCGCTTTCGATATCGAAAGCCAGAATCTTATGACGCGCGGCGGCTACATAAAGCAGGTCGGCAACGGCATCTATTCGCTCTTCACCCCCGCAAAGCGCATACAGAACAAGATCGAAGCCATCCTGCGTGAGGAAATGGACGCGATCGACGGTCAGGAAGTCCTCTTCCCCGTCGTTATGCCCGCGACGCTTTGGCAGTCCTCCGGCAGGTTCGAGTCGATCGGCAAGGAGCTTCTGAGGTTCAAGGACAGATCCGGCGCGGATATGGTCCTCGGCATGACGCACGAGGAAGCCGCCGTTCAGCTTGCAATGAACGTTGCCGGCACCTATCAGAAGTACCCCTTCATGATCTATCAGATCCAGACCAAGTTCCGCGACGAGCCGAGAGCAAGGGGCGGTCTTATCCGCGTGCGCGAGTTCACCATGAAGGACGCGTACTCCTTCCACACCTCTCAGGCGGATCTTGAAAAGTATTACGAGCGCGCATACCGCGCCTATGAGCGCATCTACGCAAGGGCGGGCGTGCCCGAGGTCATCGCCGTCAAATCCGACAGCGGCATGATGGGCGGCAAGGTAAGCCACGAGTTCATGCTCCTTACCGACATCGGCGAGGATTCCATCGTCATTTGCCCTGAGTGCGGCTTCCGCGCCAATATGGAGGCGTGCGAGGCGATCACCGAGAACGTCCCCGACGCCGAGCTTGAGCCCCTTGCCGAGGTCTTTACCGGCGAAGCCAAGACCATCGACGAAGTTGGCGCGCTGCTCAAAAAAACCAGCGACAAGACCTGCAAGGCGGTCGTTTACCAGCGCAACAGCGACGACAGCTACGTGCTCATATTCTGCCGCGGCGACCGTGAGATAAACGAAACGAAGCTGACCAACTATCTCAAGGCGGAGATCCATCCCGCCGTTGAGATCGAGAACGCCAATCTCGCCGCCGGTAATATCGGTCCCGTTGGGCTCGACACAAACGCGACCGTGCTGTTCGACAAATCCCTCGTCGGCGCGACGAATCTTATCTGCGGCGCGAACAAGGCGGAATATCATCTTTCCGGCTTCTGCCCCGCCCGCGATCTTCCCGGGAACACGCAGTTCATCGACCTTACGAAGGCCGTCGAGGGCGGCGTTTGCCCCTGCTGCGGCAAGCATTCCCTCAAAATCAAGCGCGGCATCGAGGTGGGCAACATATTCCAGCTCGGCAGACGCTATACCGAAGCCATGGGCATGACCTATGACGACGAGAACGGCGCGCGCGTCAGCCCCATAATGGGTTGCTACGGCATCGGCGTGGGCAGGCTCATCGCCTCCGTATGCGAGGAGCATCACGACGATTACGGTCCCATCTGGCCCATCACCATCGCCCCCTGGCAGGTGGAGATATGCGCCCTGCGCGCGGACGACGCTTCCGTACGCGCCGCCGCCGACAAGCTCTATAAGGAGCTTGAGGATGCGGGCGTAGAGGTGCTTTACGACGAGCGCAACGTTTCCGCCGGCTTCATGTTCTCCGACGCGGATCTGCTCGGCGCGCCCGTGCGCGTGGTCATCAGCCCCAAGACGCTTTCAAGGAACGCCTTTGAGCTCTCCGCAAGAGATAAGTCCTTCCGCGAGGACGTAGCTCCCGAGAACGCCGCCGAAGCGGTGCGCGCGAAAGTTGCCGAAATGATCGCCGCCGTCAACGCGAAGGTGCCCGAGCGGCTTTGATCTGACGCTTATAACGGACTGTCCGATATGAAACGGGCAGTCCGTTTTAGTATATTTTGCGTCTTGTGTAACGAACCGCCGTTTTTTTGCATTAACATATGAACGCGAACGAAAGGAGCTCTTCCGTGAAGACGATGGACGAGGTCTACAACAGGTATGCCATGACCGTCTACCGGTATCTTCTTTCGCTTACCCGCGATCCGGGCGTCGCGGAGGAGCTTACGCAGGAGACCTTCTATCAGGCGATACGCTCCTCCTCCAAATACGACGGGAGCTCTTCGGTATCGACCTGGCTCTGTGCTATCGCGAAGCGCGTTCACCTTGCATATCTTAGGAAGCATCCCCATGTGGAGGATATCGCGTCCGCGGATATTGCGGAAAGATCCGCCGAGGACAGCGTTATCGAAAACGAGGCGCGGCGCGAGCTTTTGATAAAGCTGCACAAGCTTCGGGAACCTGCGCGCGAGGTCATGTATCTGAGGCTGTTCGGCGGGCTCAGCTTCAGGGAGATAGGTGAAATACTCGGCAAGACAGAGAATTGGGCGCGGGTGACCTATTTCAGAAGTAAGGAAAGCATCAGAAAGGATCTGGAAGAAGATGAATGAATTACCGTGCGAGGTCGTGCAGGACCTTCTGCCCTCATATGCCGACGGGCTTACCGGCGAAAGGACCGCCGAGCTTGTCAAAAAGCATCTGAAAAAATGCGCCGAATGCGAGGAAGCGTTCCGCGCCATGCGGGAGCCGGACGCGCCCGCAAGGGAAGAAGACAAGGCGGAGATCGATTATTTGAAGAAGAACCGCAAGAGGGGACGCGTCTTGGTGCTCTCATCCGCTGCGGCGGTGCTTGCGGCGCTTCTCGCGCTGTTCTCGATATTCTATCTTATCGGGCAGAAAGCGGGCTATGACGCCGTTTTCATCGACGTCGCCGTCGACGGGAACACGCTGAAGATATCAGGCTCCGCATTCGATCCGGGGCGCGCGGTCTCCCGCGTGGATATACGCGAAGAAGTCCCCGGAGTCATAACGGTCTCCCCGCGGCTCGTGAGAAACAGCTTCTTATTCAAAAACAGCTTTGAAAAGGAATACGAGTCAAAAACAAAGATAGAACGGGTCGTCATGAACGGGATGACCGTTTACAGATCGAACGGGGTCGAAAAGACATTCTCCGCCGAGATGACTGACGCCGTAAAGAAAAGCTGGGAGGATTACTACGCCGTAAGCGACGGGCATTATACCTACGATACGACAAGGGGGAAGCCGGGCAGCTGCACCAAAAACCTCGCGGATTGGCAGGAGGCGCTGCGAACGCTCGGATACGTTCCCGCAAACCCGTTTGAAAACGATCCCGCATTTGAAAAAAGGAACTGCCTCGGAGTCGACGAAAAAGACCCCTCCGATCAGACGCTCTATCATTCCCGGCTGACCTGGAGCGGCGACCGCGACGGCAATATCAAAAGCGCAGAGCTCAGGACCGGCTATTCAATGGACGGCGCGAGGGTGATCTATTCGATCTTTCCCGTCGGGGCAAAGGACGTTCCCGGATCGTTCGGAGAAATGTATAGTATTGAATCTACGGTCGATAATGAGTTTCCTAATATCGTCAGAATTTACCTCATCGGCGACGAAAGCATAGTGAGAGACGCTGTTCATACTCGCATTTATGAAAGGCTCCGGGTTTCCGACGGAAAGCAGCTTGTCATCGAAAAGGCCGCTGATCTTAAGTACATAAACGTCTACGCCATGATAAACGGGACGTATTATACGGTCGAGATCATAGGCGATTCGGAGGGCTTGCCCGAAAATACAATGGAGAATGTGCTTGAAAAAGTGAAGGAACGGCTTTTGGAGATCGCGTAACGGACAAACAAAAAGAGCCTGACGGAGCAAACGCTCACGAAAGGCTCTTTCCTTATGCTTATTTATCCATCGTGCTGAACCACGGTATGAATTTGGATACCTTCTTTTTATAGTCCTTATAGCGCGGATATTTGGAGGAGCTGATCTCTTCTCCAAAATCGGAGCTGCCCATGAAAAGCACTATGAGAAGGAGCGCGCCGACGATGCTCCAATTGAGTATCGCGATGCCCGCGCCAATGCTGAAAACGTAGAACGAGATCCAGATGCACTGCTCGGCGAAATAGTTGGGATGCCTGCTGTGCGCCCAAAGCCCGGTCGTGTTGAAGCCGCGCCTGTACGGCATGGGCAGGTCTTCGAGCTTTTTGCCCTCCGCAAGGAGCTTTTTCTTCTTCTCCTGGAATTTCCACTGCTGTTCGTCCGCCACGGTCTCGAGCACTATGAAGCCGAGCATCAGACCCATTGCGACGAAGTCGATCCAGTTGAGCGGAGAGTACGAACCCATGCATATGAGCGCAGGCAGAGTAGTGGCAAGCACGAGCGCGTTCTGATAGATCGAGATGAAGAACAGATCAAAAAGCGTCCACTTCCAGCGCGGCATGAACTCCTTTTTTGCGCGGAGCACCTTCCAGCGGTAATCCTCCTCCCCTTCCCAGAACCTGAGCTTATAGGCGCCCTTCCTCGCAAAATTGAAGGTGAGCCTTGCGCCCCATACTGTCGCGATGCACGCCATCACGACAAGGCGGATCTGCATGCCGCCCATTATCGCGATCACCCATGTGTAGACGGCGGGGAGAATGCTCCAGAGCTTATCCATCTGGCTGTTGTTGCGGGTGATCTCTCCCGTGATAAAGCAATAGAGCGCGGAACAGCCGGCGATAATGCCGAGCACCGCGATCGTTTTTGCCTGTACGTAGATGAGCTTAGGCCCGACGAGGAAATAAAGAATCGGGCAGGCGATGAACGAGAGCCCGATAAGGATTGCCATTACAGCTTTTTTCATACCGAAAACAGACCGCGAAAAAGAAAATGCCGGATAAATAAAGACCGCGATCCTACCTCCGCTTGGATTTTACCATTTTTCGACGTGAATGTCCATACATAAAAACGAAGCTGCATCCGCATAACCCCGCTTTATTCATCGGTGTACGTACAATCTTGACGGCTCCTCCTCGCCGTCGCCCTGCGCCGGGCAGTAAAACTCCCAGCCGTAACGCTCGTAGAAGCCGGTATGATCGGTGAGGAGATACAGCGGCGACACGCCTTTTGAGCGCATATCGGAAACGACCGTGCTGAGCAGACGCCCCGAAATACCGCGGCGGCGGTGATCCTCCTCCGTATAGACGGCGCAGACGTTGGGATAAAGATCCTTCCGGTCATGGAAATCGTTTTCGATCACGCCCATGCCGCCGACGATCCTCTCCCCGTCAAGGCAGAGATACCAGCCGTAAACGGTATCGCCAGAAAGAAATGCGTCCATGCATTCGAGATACGCCTCCTTCGGCACGCCCCATTTTGAATGGAACCATTCCGCGGCGGCGTCCTCAAGCTCCGGCATTTCGGAAAGGGATATGAACCGAAGCCCGGCGGTCTGGGGGAAAAGGTCTATCCAGTACCGTTCGAGATAAACCTCGCGTTCCTCCCAATAGACTGTGGAATCGTATATGCCGCCGTTGGCGAGTATGGTCTTGCGGCTCCCCTCGTTTTCGGGATAGCAGCTGATCATAACACGGTCGAGCCCTATCTTCCTGCATTCGGGCAGAGCGGCTTTGAGCATCGCCTTAGCATAGCCCTTTCTTCGCTCGCTCGGCAGTATGCAGTAGCCGACGTGTCCGCCGTATTTTTTTAGGTCTTCATTGAAATAATGCCTGATCTGGAGCATGCCGACGACCTTGCCTTCCTCGTTGACGTACATGAACTGCGTTGCGGGGACGCGGCCTTCGGGGATATTTTCGGGAAATTTCCATTCGGCGGAGTTTTTGATCCATTCGGAGGGATCCTCCGTGCGGCGGAGCGAGCCCGTCCCGTCCATGGAGCTGCCGCAATAAAGAAACTCCGCGCGAAAGGCGCGGATGCTTTCAACGTATTCGTTTGAGGGTTCGATAAGCTTCATTTTTCTTCCTTTACCTTTTTGAAGGATAAGACCTCTATGCCGTCGACGTCAGTCTGTACGAGAGTGTTGCCGTAAGCCCTGAAATAGAGCATTTCGCCCTTCGTTGTGGTAACGACGATCCTGTCCTTCTCGTCCCTTGCTTCGCTGTCGTAAATACCGTAGCAGTCGCGTTCCTTGCCCATTACCGTTTCGGGAAGGACCGCCTCTGCGATACGGTCGATGAACATCGAGAAATCCATATCCTTTACAAAGAAGGCGATTATCGTGCTGACGGTCCCCGATGCGTTTTCCTTGAGGGCGTTCGTATTGGTCTCGTAAACGAGGTTGCCGTTCGATATCTCAACGTCCACCTCGAACGCGGTGTTGCCGAGGAATATCGCAAGGGGTATCCTTGCGTACCAGGGAAGCATCTCTCGCACGGTCTTGCTTGAGAAAAGCACCTCCGCGTGCCAGTTGCCGCTCTCCGGTATCACTACCTCCGGGACGTAGGGCTCCGGCGTAACGGCAGGCGCGTCCGTCGCGCCGGGCTGCTGCTGTTCGCCGCCCTGTTCCGAGGGTTTGGGCTTGCAGCCGCATACAAAAGCGGAAACCGCAAGCAGAACGGCAAGCATGATGACGATCGATCTTTTGTTAAACACGTTGCATCCTCCTTCAGTCAAGTGGCTCGAATGAGATCTCCGGCGCTCCTTCTTTATCCTGTACGGATCTGCTGCCGATCTCCGGCGCGCATGCCCCGGCTTCATCCGCAGGCTCAAAAGCGGTCGGCGGAGCTTGAGCCGTCAGCACCGATCCCGCAGGTATCAGCGGATCATCCTCCGCTTCTTCAAGTCCGGTCCCCGGACGTTCATACTTCCAGGCGCATCCGAGCACCATGAATATAACGGTGATGGACGGGACGATAAGAAAACTAAGCACAAGGTACAGACCTGCTTTTCGGGGTGAAAACACGTAGTACGTCTTGTAAAGGACCAGGTATTCGACCACGGCGGACACGATGAAAACGATCACCGATATCACCATGACCGTGAGAGAAGCTATGCTGGTGAGTTTATATTCTTTTATAGTGTCGAGGAAGCTCTTATCCCTGATATACGAGACGATATTCGTGAAGAATTTTACGCCCAGCTTTATCATATCGATAATGCTTCCCATCTTGATATGCATAATATCTGCGAAGAAAGCAAGCACCAGCGTGACAAAGAACAGTATCAGAGAGACCGCGAAAAGACCGATGGAAATAACGCTGAGCACCCTCAAAAGAAGATTGAGTCTTCCCCATTTGCGCTTCCTCTTTCTGTTCGGATCGGTGAAATTATCGCTCGCCTCTGCCATCCTGCCGTCAAGATATGCGTTGAGAAACGGCATGAAAGCCATCCAGCCGCATTTCAGCCCCAGTTTAGAGGCACAGCAAGCTTTGCCTATTCGCGAGAACAACAAGAACAGGAAAAAGACGAGCAACACCACAAGGGCGATCTGAAGGATCATGATTGCGCTCAATTTGTTGGACCTCCGTTTTATCGCAAGTCTGCGGAAAAAGCTTCCGTTTGCCGGCAGATTTCGACAACCTTAAAGATAATTATATACCGTTATCGGGGGCTTGTCAATGATTTGAATTTTCAAAAGCGATACCGATCATCCGATCAAACGAAAAGCGAAGATACCCGCCTTTCATTCCTCACCGCAGACGATCGCCTTGCTCGACTCAAGTTGTGCGTGCAGTTTCTCGAAGTATTCGATATAGAACGAGATGCGCTCCTTCCACAGGCGTTCGGCAGTATTCGTACCCATTGGGAGGTCTGTTATCTCCCGCAGTCTCGCGAGACGTTTCTCCGTATAATCAAGCCTATCGCCGAAGCTCATATTGAGGAAGCCGTCCTTTGAGAGCGTCTCAAATATGCGGTAGGCGTCAAAGCGGTCGATATTGTCCGCGTCGCCGACAGAAAGTGCGAACGGCGTCCTTTCGCCGTCAAAGTCAGCTTCATCATCCACGTGTATGGCGATGCCGTAACAGATATCGTTAATACGTTTCTCCGCTAAACCGAGTTCTCTCAAAAAGGGGCGTGCGATATGCGCCGAGCGTCTGCCGTGCTCCCGCCAGCCGTTTTCTCCGAATTCCTCACAATACGAAACGTCATGAAGAAGGCACGCTGCGACCATCTCCGTCTCGTCAAAGCCCTCGCTCAAAGCGATCCTTCTTCCTATGTTCGCAACTCTGTAAGAGTGCTCGATACGGTATTCCTTTGCGTCCGGATGAGCGGACAGATATGCGCCGCCGTCCAGCTTGTTTTTCAAAAAGTCCTCTGTTTTCTTTACAGATAAGCGATCCATTTTATCCTCCGTTTTCATGTCTCTATCCAGTATCGGCCGACCATTATTTGGTGCCGCGGGGACAGCACGTAGTTTTCGAGCACGCCGCCGTTTGCGAGTATCGTCCTGACGCTGCCCTTATTTTCATCGCCCGCCGTTAACAGTATGCGGTCGAGCCCTATGCTTTTGCAGTACGGCAGAACGTCCCGGAGCATCGCTTTTGCATAGCCCTTCCGCCGTTCGGACGGGCAAACGCAGTAGCCTACGTGACCTCCCCAGGTCTCTATGGGCTCCGTTGGTCTGTGCCTTACGCCAAGCATGCCGACTATCTTCATATCGGTCTTTCTCAAATAAACGAACTGCGTATAAGGCGACGAACCGTTTGGGACGGTCTCCTCGTTTTCTAACCGTTTCGAGTATTCAAGCCATTCCTCCGGGTCTTCGATATACCGAAGCCCCTGCGCTCCGTGCAGCCAATTGAGAGAGTTAATGAATTCGTCCCGAAACGCTTTGATCTGCGGAACGAGTTCTTTTGTGGGTCTTATAAGCTCCGATCCGTTCATATGTACTCCTTTTACCAAAATGATAAATGCGTTGGTATTGCCAAATCAATAAAAAGGTGCTATAATCCTTTTCGCATTCATGCACCCGTAGCTCACCCGGATAGAGCGTATGCCTCCGGAGCATAAGGCAGTGGGTTCGAGTCCCGCCGGGTGCGCCATAAAAATCGTGAGGCACTTGCCTCGCGATTTTTATATTTCGATCAGAGGGACTCGAAGGGCGGTTCAGCGAAGCATCCGGTGGATGGTTCGCCCGCCCCGGGCATGGAGACCGCTCTTGAACGAGCGGTGGATGAGGGGCTTTTCCTGCGCCTTTTGGCGCATATCGAGACCTGAAAGGTCATATCGAGTGCGAAGCGCATATCGAAACGCCGATAGGCGTTATATCGATCCCCAGCCTCTCTCATTGCTTGCGTCCCGCACCCTGCGGCGCATGGGATACCCGCTGCCCGCATTTATATCATAAAAGGCGGGAAAGCTTTGATGCCCTGCCTTTTATCTTATTAATTCGGTCTTAGATCAAGCTGTCGAGGAACGAATCTCCGCAGCGCCACTTTTCACCGGTAAGGTATTCATAAACCGTGGCGCCGATATCGGCGAAGCTATTCCTCGTGCCGATCTCGGCCGGTTTGCCCCTGCCGACGAGCGCGAGAATGGGTATGTACTCCCTTGTGTGATCCGTGCCGGGATAGCAGGGATCGCAGCCGTGATCCGCGGTGATTATCAAAAGATCGTCCTCCGTCATTGCGGCGAGGATATCGGGGAGCTTTGCGTCGAAATATTCCAGCGCGGCGCCGTAACCCTCAACGTCGTTCCTGTGACCGTAAAGCATATCGGTATCGACGAGGTTCGTGAACACGAAATCGCCCTTACCCTCCCTTAAGAAGCGGAGAGTCGCCTCGATGCCGTCGGGATTGTTCTTCGTATGATCGACGGTGGTTATGCCGCGGTGGGCGAAGATATCCTCTATCTTGCCGATCCCCACGACGTCGAGACCTTTTTCCGAAAGCGCATCGAGTATCGTCGGCTCCATGGGAGCGAGCGCATAATCGCGCCTGTTTTCGGTGCGGGTATAAACGCCGTTCCCGCCCACGAAGGGTCTTGCGATGACGCGTCCGACGAGATCGTCGCCGACGAGCATCTCGCGTGCGGTAAGGCAAAGCGAGTAAAGCTCCTCAAGGGGAATGACCTCCTCATGCGCGGCGATCTGGAAAACGCTGTCGGCGGAGGTGTAGACGATGGGCTTCCCCGTTCTTACGTGCTCGTCGCCGAGGCGCTGGATTATCTCGGTGCCGGAGGCGACCTCGTTGCCGAGCACGCCTCTGCCTATCGCCTTCTCAAAGCGTTCAATGATATGGGGCGGGAAACCGTTGGGATACGTGCGGAAAGGCACGTTCATGGGAAAGCCCGCCATCTCCCAATGCCCGCTCGTCGTGTCCTTTGCCTTTGTTATCTCGAGCGATCTGCCGAACGCCGCGCGCGGATATTTCACGCGGGGCATGCGCGAGCCCTCTATGTTGCCGATACCCAGGGAGAGCATATTGGGGATGTTCATCCCGCGCCTTTCCCAGATATGACCGAAGGTATGCGCGCCTTCATCGCCGAAATCGGCGGCGTCGGGAAGCGAGCCGATGCCTGCGCTGTCAAGTACGATAATAAAAGCTCTTTTCTTCATGGTAGTTTGCCTTTCCCGGCCGGTTAGCCGACTTCATTCAAATTCCAGCGCAAGCCTTGCGATGAATTCCGCGTTCGTCGGCTTGCCCTTCTCCTCATCTATGCTCATACCGAACACCTTATGCTGGTATTCGATATCGCCTTCCGTCCATGCCATCTCTATGGCGTACCTTATCGCCTTTTCGACCGCCGCAGGAGTCGTATCATAATAATCCGCTATATTGTCATAGATCTTCAGCGGTTCGGGAACGAACCTCGTGGCGCTCTGCATGGCTATCGCGGCGATAAGATACCAATGCCCGTTAAGCTCCTTCCTTACGCCGAGGCGGTCGAGCTTGTCCGATATCGCGGAACGGAGCGATTTAAGATCGCGCGACGGATCGTTCCACATTATATCGGTTACTATCGGCATCTTTCCCGTTATGCTGCGGAGATTCACGCCGTATTTCATGTTTTGATTGTAGACCCTGACGACGCCTATAGCATCCCTTGCGGGATCGCCTGTCATCACGGCGATATCGGTCACGAGGAATTCATCCGATAACGCCATTGTACTCGCATTTTTCTCATAGACAAGCCCGACGGAGACCGCCTGCCTGTATTTCTTCAGCTGAGATGCGTTAATAAGTATGCTCAGGTTCTTAGGATCGAGCACGGCGACTATGAGCAGCGGTTCATAGGTATAGAGCTTATCGATGAGCTCCTCCTCCGTATCGGCGTATTTGAAGCTCACGCTGCAGATCTCATTGAGACTGCGCTCCACCGCCATGGAATAATCGTCCTTTTTACCGATGTACAGCCCGCGTTTTTCCGCCGCGGGTCCTTTTATCACCGTCATGCTCTCTGCTCCTTTATGCTGCCGGCTAAACGCCCAGCAGCCGCTTATACATCCAGTACGCGTACGCGCCGTAGCCCTTTTGGGGGTCGTTGACAAAAACGTGCGTCACGGCTCCGACGAGCTTTCCATCCTGTATCACGGGACTGCCGCTCATGCCCTGAACTATGCCGCCGGTAAGCCCGATGAGCTCGTCATCCGTGACTTCGATCACTATGCCCTTTTCCGCAGGCGCATCCTGTCTGCCCGTTTTGACGATGCGGCAGGAATACTCCTTCCGTTCTCCGTCCGCCGAGGAGATGAGCACCGCGGCGCCGGTATGCACCTCGTCCGGGAATGCGACGGGGATCGCCTCCCCGCCTATCGCGGCGCACGCATCGGGATACAACCCGCCGCTGATGCCAAGCTCCGAATTGGCTTTGACGGAGCCGAGCACCGTGCTTGCGCCGTCGAAGGTGCCGTGAAGCTCGCCCGGAGCGCCGCGTCTTCCCTTTGTGACGCCGAGTATCGAAGCTATAACCAGCTTGCCGTCGCGCACCTTCAAAAGCTCGCCCGTATCGGCGTCGGCAACGGCATGCCCGAGAGCGGCGAAATCGCCCGTCCCTGCGTCGTAAAACGAGAGCGTTCCTATGCCGACCGTGCTGTCCCTTACCCAGGCGCCGATCCTTCGGCTGCCGTCCTCCGAAATGATCACCGGGACGCTGACCTCGAAGCTTCTGCCGTCCCTTTCGATCAGAAGCAGCGCCGACCCGTCGGTCGCGTCGAGCATATCCTTCAGCTCTTTCGAGTCGTTCACGGGAGCGCCGTTGACGGAAACGATCACGTCGCCCGGCTTGACGCCGGCTTCCGACGCGGGATCGAAGCGGCGTCCGCTTTCGCCCGTTACGGAGCCGACTCCGACAACGAGCACGCCCTCCGTATGTATGCTTATGCCGACCGCCTGACCTCCCGGAACGAGATACGGACGCTCGCCGATGTAGGCGGGTATTTTTTTGAGCGTTACCGCGCCGAAAAGAGAGCAGTCGATCTCCCTTTTCCCGAGCGTCTCATCCGATGAGCTCGCGGCGGAGACAGTGAGTCCCGAGAACCTTTGCGCCCACTCGAGGCGCGCGTTCAGGGCGTCTTCCGACTCCGCGAATACCGCTTCGGGAGCCTCCCTCAGCCCTGTAAAAAACGGGGTGTGATTGACGGCGAACAGCAAAGCCGCCGCCAGAACTGCAAGCGCCGCGGCCGCCTTTTTGCGCGCCGGACGCTTCTGTATCTTTCTTTCCATGATACGCCTTTCGTATAGCTTATTTGAAATAAGCTTTTGTACAAAAGGCGCCGGCTATACTTTTTATATGACCGCCTCGCGGGCTTTTTTTATAAGCTCGGAAGCATGGGATACCGCCGCCCCGCTGTCGGGCTCGGCGCCCATTATCCTTGCAAGCTCCAAAGCGCGTTCGTTCTCCGAAAGGAGGCGCACGCTCGTCACAGTTTTCCCCGCCTCCTCATGCTTGGAAACGAGATAATGATCCGTTGCGAACGCGGCTATCTGCGGCAGATGCGTCACGCAGAGCACCTGATGTCTTTCGGCGATATGCTTCATACGAAGACCCACGGTGTTTGCCGTTGTGCCGCTGATGCCGGTATCGACTTCGTCGAATATGAGCGTCGGTATGCCGTCCGCCTCGGTGATGACCGTCTTCAATGCGAGCATAATCCTTGAAAGCTCGCCGCCCGACGCGACCTTTGAAAGGGGTTTCAAGGGTTCGCCCTCGTTCGCGGAGAGCAGCAGGCTGACTTCGTCAAGCCCGTTCTCACGCGGGGCGGCGTCGGTTATTTTGAATTCCGCTCCGAGCTTCGCCTTCTTCATGCCGAGGGCTTTAAGCTGCTCCTCCGCAAGAGCGCAAAGCTTGTCGGCGGACGCCTTCCTTGCCGCGGTAAGCTTTGCGGCGGCTTCGGAATACTCCTTTTCGAGCTCCTTCTTCTTTTTCTCAAGCGTTTCGCGCTTCGCGGCGTCTCCCGTGAGCTCCTCGAGCTCGTTCCTTGCGCCGTCCAGAAAATCGAGCACGTCCTTTACCGTGCGTCCGTATTTATGCTTCAGCCCTTCGATCACGTCGAGCCGCGTTTCAAGCTCGTCTATGCGGCGGGGATCGAAATCCGCGCCGAGCCTCATATCGCGCACGGAATACGCGGCGTCCTCCAGCTCATAATAAATGTCGTTCAGGCGGGAATAAAGCTCGCCGTATCTTTCGGAAATGGAGGAGATAGAGCCTATAGAATCGACCGCGCTCTTCAAGAGGGGCACGGCGCCGCTCTCGTTCGCAAGAAGCTCCGAAGCGGAATTGAGGCTTTCCGATATGCGCTCGGAATTGGTGAGGATGCCGAGCTCCTCCTTTATTGCGTCCTCCTCGTCCGGGGAGAGCGCCGCCTTCTCTATCTCGTTTATCTGGTAATTAAGTATGTCTATCCTGCGCTCGCGCTCCTCGGCGGAGAGGAAGCCTGAATTGAGCTTGTTCTTGACCTCCGCGTACTCCGAATAGATCTTATCGGCGCTGCTTACGAGCGGCGCAATGGTCTCCGCGGAATAAGCGTCTATCACGCCGAGGTGGTTCTTTTCATCGAGCAGGGATTGATGCTCATGCTGACCGTGAACGTCGACGAGCCGATTTGTCATCTCCTTGAGCTCATTAAGCGGGAGCATCACGCCGTTCACGCGGCAAAGGCTCTTGCCCGCGAGATTGAGCTCGCGCATGACGGTCATCGTGCCGTCGCCGGAATCGAGTCCCTTTTCCTCAAGCAGCTTCCGGACCTCCGGCTGGTCGGCGATATCGAAAACCGCTTCGACGCGGCATTTCTGCTTGCCGTAGCTGATAAGCTCGCGGCTGCCCCTGCCGCCGAGCGCCAGGTTTATCCCGTCGATGATTATGGATTTGCCCGCGCCTGTCTCGCCGGTGAAAACGGTGAATCCCTTTCCCGGCTCAAGATCGAGTTTTTCGATCAGCGCTACGTTTTCGATAAGCAGTCTTTCGAGCATTTGCTTTTTCCTTTGCTCCGCTTATTTAAGCTTTTCCCTTATGAGTCTGAATACGTTCCTGTCGCCGAACCTTATGAATTTCGCCGTGCGTTCGGAGCGGCGGAAAACGACCTCGTCCCCGGGTTCGAGTATCCTTATGTTCTGTCCGTCGCCGCTCAAACGGCAGGTGCATTCGATCGCCGCAGATATTACAGAATCCGCCGCCGCGACTATGGGACGTACGGTGAGCGAGTGCGGACAGATGGGAGTGACGAGCAGGCATTCGAGCCGCGGCGCGACTACCGGACCGCCTGCGGACATGGTATATGCCGTGGAGCCCGACGGAGTGCCGACGATGAGCCCGTCCGCCATTACCGTGCCGACCTCGTCGCCGTCGATAACGAGCCTTAGCTGGGTGATCGAAGCAAGCTCCTGCCTGTGGACGGAGAATTCATTGAGACAGTCGCCCTGTTTTTCACCGTTGACAAAGCACGAGAGCATCGCAGGACACTCGAAACGGTAGTCGCCCGCGGTGAGCTTATCGAGCGCCAGCTCGAATTCGTCCGCTCCGATCTCGCTGAAAAAGCCGATCCTCCCCATATTGACGCCGAGAACGGGGATCCCGCAGCGCGACGCGGAGTTGACGGCGCGAAGTATCGTACCGTCGCCGCCGAGCGTAACGACGGCGAAAGCATCCGCGTTTTCGGCAATGATCGCGTCGAGCGCCTCGTGTCCGGAAGTCTCGATCGCCTCTATGCCGTGAACGCGCGCGCAAGCGGCGAGCTTAACCATGAGCTCTCCCGCGTTGGGTTTATTGGGATTTGTGAAGAATATGAGCTTTTTGACGGTCATTATTTCAAACACGCCTTTCCCGGTCTGTCGGACCGCGGTCACGCAAGCTCCTCATGGGAGCGTTTTACCACGTTTTCAGCCTCTTCGGCAATATTTATCGTCCCCGCACCGGGTTCCTTGGCAAGGTACATAAGGTATTCGATATTGCCCTTCGGACCCGTTATAGGCGAATAGTCGAGAGCGAGGATCGAAAAGCCGCATTCGACGGCGAAGCGCGCCGCGCCCTCGAGCACCTCCCGATGGGTCGCCTCGTCGCGGACGACGCCGTTCTTGCCGACCTTTCCCCTGCCCGCCTCGAACTGGGGCTTTACGAGCACGACCGCCCTTCCCGTTTCGGAAAGGCACTCGTACATCCTGGGGAGTATGAGCTTTATAGAAATGAACGATACGTCGCACGAGGCGAATCCCGGCGTCATATCGAACCAGTCCGGCGCCATCGTCCTTGCGTTATGGCGCTCCATACAGACGACGCGGGGATCGTTCCTCAGCGACCAGTCGAGCTGACCGTAGCCGACGTCGACCGCATATACGCGGCTCGCGCCGTTCTTGAGCATACAGTCCGTGAACCCGCCGGTAGATGCGCCAACGTCGAGGCAGACGGCGTTTTCAAGCGAAATGCCGTATTTCCTCACCGCTTTGTCAAGCTTTAAGCCGCCCCTTGACACGAACGGGATCGGGTCTTCCTTTATCCAAAGCGCCGTATCGTCGGGGAATGCATCGGAGGCTTTGTTCACCTTGACCTCGCCCGAATAGACGACGCCCTCCATTATGAGCGCCTTAGCGCGCTCGCGGCTGGGAGCGAGCCCGAGATCGACAAGAAGTATGTCCGCACGCTTAGTCATATATGCCGCCCATGTATTGCATAATAGTCTGCCTCAAGCCCTGAACCGAGAGACCGCATTCCTCGTCCTGTTCGGCAACGGAGCCCTGCTCGATTATCCGGTTGGGAACGCCGATGCTGACGACTTTCGTGCCGGCGCCGATCCCGGCGAGATATGCGGCGACCTGAGTGCCGAAGCCGTCGTTGACGATGCCGTCCTCCACGGTGATGACGTAATGCGCGTGAGATATCTTTTCAAGCGCCGCTTCATCCATGGGACGGAGCGACCTTGCGTTGTAAAGACCGACGTTCAGGTCTTCACACGCGGCGATCGCCGTCGAAACGAGCCTGCCCGTCGCTGCGACGCACACGCTCCTGAACGGCTTAATGCACTCCCAGGATGGGATCTCGCCGCTCATTTCCCTTTCGGGGAGCTTGCCCCTGTTGTACCTTATGGCGCAGGGGGAATCGTTTTCGTTCACCGCCCAGTCAAGGCACGCGCGCAGCTCCTGAACGGAGGACGGCGACAGCACCTTCATATTGGGCAGGGTGTTCAGATACGAGATATCGTAAATGCCGTGATGCGTTTCGCCGTCGGCGCCTACGAGCCCCGCGCGGTCGATCCCGAACACGACCTTGAGATCCTGAAGACATACGTCGTGCAGGAGCTGATCGAAGCCCCTCTGCAGGAACGAGGAATAAACGCAGAACACGGGGACCGTGCCCGCGATAGCCATGCCCGCCGCCATTGTTACGGCGTGCTGTTCGGC
>DGHD01000036.1:24543-41186 GCA_002392505.1 Christensenella sp. UBA3857
AGCTCCTCCGCAAATACCGCGGAGTTGCCGAAGGAGGCTTTCGTTTCGCCGGTCTGCTCATCGAATTTGCCGATGCCGTGGAACTTTTCGGGGTTTTTCTCCGCCGGAGCATAGCCCTTGCCCTTATGGGTGAGCGCATGAATAACGACGGGCTTGTCCATACTGCGGGCATACTTGAAAACCGCCGTGAGCGCGTCGATATCATGCCCGTCGATCGGGCCGAGGTACGTGAAGCCGAGCTCCTCGAAAAGCACGTTCGGAAGTATGAAATACTTGATCCTGTTTTTGAGATGCTCGAATCTGTCGCTCAGCCAATTGCCGATGAGCGGGATATGCTTGAGCGCCCTTGAAAAGCCCTTTTTGAAGCTGCGGTAGCCCCTTGCGGAACGCATTTTGGCGAGGTGACGGCTCATGCCGCCTACGTTGCCGGAGATGGACATCTCATTATCGTTGAGCACCACTATGAGCGGAAGCTTCTGCTGACCGACGTCGTCGAGCGCCTCGTACGCCATGCCGCCGGTAAGTGCGCCGTCGCCTATGAGGGCTACGACCGAGCGCTTTACGCCGTTCATCTTATCCGCGCGCATCATGCCGATAGCGGCGGATATCGAAGTGCTTGAGTGACCGGTATTAAATGCGTCGTATATCGATTCGTTGGTCTTCGGGAAACCCGAAACGCCGCCGCGGCTGCGGAGCGTCGGAAAATCCTTCGCCCTGCCCGTCAGCAGCTTATGCACGTAGCTTTGATGACCGACGTCGAAAACGAGCCTGTCCGTTTCGAAATCGAAAACGCGGTGAAGGGCTATCGTCATCTCTACCACGCCGAGGTTCGACGCGAGATGCCCGCCCGTCCTCGAAACCGTGGTGACGAGATAACGGCGTATCTCCTCCGCGAGCGAGTCGAGCTCCGCCGCCGAAAGGGAGCGGATATCCTTCGGAGACTCTATCTTATTCAGTATTTTAAGGTCGCTGTATTCTGCCATGGCGCGGGATCAGTTGCTCCTTACAAGCATATTTTCAATGGTCGCGGCAAGATAGCCGGACCCGGGTATTTCGCTTATGGCGGCAAGCGCCTCTTCGGCGGCCTGCTTTGCGGCAAGCTCTGCGCCTTCAAGCCCGAGGAGCGAAGCGTACGTCAGTTTGCCCTGCTCCATGTCCTTGCCGAGGGTCTTCCCCATCAGCGCGGGATCTCCCTTATAATCGAGTATGTCGTCCGTTATCTGGAAAAGGAGACCCATTTTTTCGGAATAGAGCGTGAGCGAGGCGAGCGTTTTTTCGTCCGCTCCGGCGATATGAGCGCCCGCGAGCACTGCGGCGGAGAGCATGTCCGCCGTCTTGTGGATATGTATGAAATGAAGCATGTCCTCCGTCTGGACGGCGGCTCCCTCATACTCGATATCCGCGGCCTGCCCCGTTACCATGCCGGCGGCGCCGGCTCTTTTCGCTATCTCGCACGCGGCGAGCAGCGCGCCTTTCTCGCCGCTTTCGAGCGCAGCGGAGAGCATATGTTCAAAGGCGAAGGACAAAAGCCCGTCCCCGGCGAGCACAGCCATTGCTTCGCCGAAGACCTTATGATTGGAGGGACGTCCCCTTCTCATATCGTCGTCGTCCATGCAGGGAAGATCGTCGTGGATGAGCGAGTAGGTATGTATCATTTCAAGCGCGCAGGCAAAGGGAAGCGCCTTTTCGGCACGCCCGCCGAGCATCTCGCAGACCGCGAGCATAAGGCAGGGACGGATCCTTTTGCCGCCCGCCTCCAGGCTGTAAAACATGGCGTCCTTCAGCGTGGGATAGATCGCCGCCGCCTCGTTCGAGGCGATCCTGTCGAGCTCGCTCTCAACGAGCTCCCTGTATTTTTTCGATATCTCGGCGTATTCGAACTTGTCCATCAGAAGGGCGCCTCCTCGTCGTCGTCATCGGAGGGGATATCCGAAAGGGCTTCCTTCTCGGCGTCGAGCACCTTTTGGGAGACCTTTTCGAGCCTCGCCTCATAGCCCTTGAGGAGCTTGCCGCAATGCTCGGCAAGCTGCATGCCCTCTTCATAGAGTGTTATCAGTTCATCGAGAGGCACGGAAGCGGAGCTCATCTTTTCGACGATCTCCTCAAGCTTTGCAAAAGCTTCCTCATACTTCAAACCGGTCACTTCGTTCATAGGCACCTCAGTTTATTTGCTTTATCACGGCGGAAGCGGAACCGCCCGCCATAACGAGTTTTACGTTCTTATCGGGCGCAAGCCCTTCGATATTGCTTATCACCGAGCCGTTTTCATCCTCGATGATCGAATAGCCCCTCCTGAGCACCGCGCCGGGGCTGAGCGCGCGGAGCTTTTCCGCCCTTGTCTCGAGCCCGGCTTCCGCCGCCATAACGGCGGTCTTCGCCGCGTGATCCGCCCTGTGAACGAGGAGCTCGAGTCTGTTCGTCATGATGCCCAGCGCGTGCTTCGGGTTGGTCATCGCCGACGAAGCTTTCAGCGCTTCAAGCCCGTTTATCGCTGAAGTAAGTCTTTCCTCCGCGGTATGCTCCGCTTCCTCCGCGAGTGCGGAAACGCTCCCCGCAAGCTCGGAATACAGCGGACAGACGAGCTCCGCCGCGGCGGATGGAGTCGGCGCGCGAAGGTCGGCGGCAAAATCGGCGATGGTGAAATCCGTTTCATGCCCGACGGCGCTTACTACCGGCACGCGCGATGACGCGATCGCCCTTGCGGCTGTCTCGGAATTGAAGCAGGAAAGATCCTCGTAACTGCCGCCTCCCCTGCCGACGATGATCACGTCGCACTCCGGGAAACGGTTGAGCGCATTGACGGCGGCTGCTATCTCGATCGGCGCGCCGTCTCCCTGCACCCTGCACGGCGCGAGCAGTATGTTCATGCCCGGAAAACGGCGTCTCGTCACGGTGACGATATCGTGCAGCGCCGCGCCGACCTCGCTCGTGGCGACGCCGATCGTACGGGGCAGGACCGGAAGAGGTCTCCGGTTCTCGAACAGCCCCTCCGCGCCGAGCCGCTCCTTCAGAAGGAGGAACTGCTTATACAGCTCTCCCTCGCCGGAGACGCGCATACCGTCGGCATAGAGCTGATATTTTCCGTCCCGCGGGAATATGGAAACGGAGCCGTGTACTATCACCTGCATTCCGTCGCGCGGCTGGAAAGAGAGCTTCGCCGCGGACGAGCGGAACATGACGCAGCTTATAACCGCATCGGGGTCCTTTAAGCTAAAATACAGATGCCCGGATGAGTGGCGCTTGAAGCCGCTTAACTCACCGGACACCTTTATACTCCTTAAACGCGGATCGTTAGAAAGTATGCGGTTCGCATACTCATTGAGCTTTGCTACGGTAAAAACAGTTTCACCGACCATGGCTTCACTTTTCTTCCGAAGAGGCTATTTTGCCGAGGACGCCGTTGATGAAGCGGGGAGAATCCGCCCCGCCGTATTTGGTCGCAATGCGGACCGCCTCGTTGATTATCACTTTTTGGGGCGCTTTTTTATCGAATACGAGCTCATAAACGGCGACGCGAAGCACGGAGAGATCCACCTTCGGCATACGGTCGATCGCCCACCCGTGGGACGCCTCGCCGATAATGCTGTCGATCTCTTTCTCATGCTCCGCTATTCCGTCGACTATTCCGTTGGCAAAATCGATATCCTCCTTTGCGGGCTCAAGCTCCGCGCCGGATATCTCGGAAACGGTGGCGTATGTATCGTCGCCGCCGAACATCTTGCCGTACGCCATCTTCATGGCGATCTCTCTTGCTGCTTTCCTGCTCATAACTTCAAGTTATCCGCCTTTTCAGCTGACGCGCGTTGCCGTTGCGGGCGAATACGTGTTGACGACCAAGAACGTGATCTGGGACACGCTTACGCCTGCATACGTCTCGATATACTCCTTCAGCTCCTTGCGGACCTTTTCGCAAAGCTCCGGCACGTTGGTATCGGCAAGCACGATCGCCTTCAGGGTCATGCTGACGGAACTGTCGGGAGCAATGGTCACCTTGCTCTGGCACTCGCGAATGCGGCTGTTGGACTTGATGTACTTCTGCGCCATGCTGTCGATAGAAGCGGCGCTGATGTAAGCGACGCCGTTTTCATCCGCCATGAGGAGCGAAGCGTTGACGCCGTCCTTTTCCTTCGGCTTGGAGCTGGTGAAAAGGAGCTTTATCGCGATTATGGCGAGAATGCCGAATACGACCGCCGCGCCGATGCGGATCCAGAGATACCATTTGCTTCCATCGCCGAAAATCGTCGTGAAGAAGTAGGCGATGTTTTCGCCGGGGAACACGCCCACCGCACATACGATGAGGAAACCCATCATCGCGATGAAGATGAGCAGTATGAGACCCAAAAGCAATCTGTCAATAAGACGGGGCTTCATTTGTGACACCTTTCCTTTCGCTGTCAAAAGATTACTTGACCCTCGCTTCGAGTTCGGGCTTATCCTTTTTCTTGTCTGATTTCTGATCCTCGAAGGTAACGCTCTGGACGATTACGTTGACCTCCACCACGCGAAGAGCGGTCATCGTTTCGATGGCGTTCTTAACTTCCCTCTGGACGTTGGTGCAGACCTCCTGGATCCTGAAACCGTACTTGACGTTGATGCTCAGGTCGACGGCGGCTTCCTCCTGCCCGACCTCGACGTGAACGCCCTTCGTCAGATTCTTTTTAGTAAAAATACCTGAAATGCCCTCTATCACGGTGCCGGCGAGACCGGAAACGCCCTCGACCTCCGTAGCCGCAAGACCGGCTATGGTGGCGATCACGTCGGGCGCAAAAACGACCTTGCCGTTATCCATCACACTAATATCGGTTACTACTTCGGTATCGAAATCCATATCGGGATATCCTCCTGAACATTGATACTAAAATTATAACAAATATTCAAGCGTTTGTAAAGTACTCATCGGCTTTTTGTTTTATGCGCCAAGGGATATCTTGATCTTTGAAGCGGGCAGACCCGTTTCCGTGACGACGATATCGAGTATCCTCGCCACCTCCTCGTCGGACAGGCTCTCTCCGTCTATCACGACCGTCGCAGTATCGCCGCCGACCGTCGCCGCCGCGTCAAGGAATCCCTTGCTCCTTATCCTGCTCTCGATCGAGAACTCCTTTTCCATATTGCTCACAAGCTCCAAAAGCCTCGTCTGGGCGTCCGCAAGGGTATCCTCATCGGAGTTTTCCGAGTTGATTATGGAGCGAAGATAGTCGATCTCCCGCTCCCTCAAGCGGCTCCTCTCCGTGCGGAACGAATTGAAATAGTCGCCGTAAACGTTCACCATGGTCTCCCGCGCGGGGTCGGCAGGCTCCGGAGTGGCTTCGGCGGCGGAGCCCGGATCGTCGCCGCCGAGCTTCAGGTTCAGCCACACCGCTCCGGCGAGAAGCAGGAGCGCGGCAGCAAGTATAAGGATAAACCTTTTGTTCTTGAACAGCTCTTTCATCTTCATTATCCTTTGCCTTTGACTTTCAAAGGCGTCCTTTCTTGTGATATTTGAAGGTTTTTCATGCATAATTGCCGCCGTCATGCGGCAAAGCCAATTCCGTCAAGCTTGAAAACCGGCGATATTCAAACTTTTCCATCCTATCCGTTTCAGTTCATTCCATACAGAAAACGTTGATCGACGCCAAGTCCGTGCCGAGCGCGGTCATCGCGGCGCGTTCGAGCTCGTTCCTTACGCCTATATCCCCCGCTCCCTCGGCGACGACTATCACTCCGCGCACCTTCGGCATTATCTGGGCAAGCACGATGGGGCTCTGCCCGCCCGAGCTCGAAACGGTGAGCGGTTTCGAGCTCTCGTTCGAGCCGTTCTCGCCCGTTGAGCGCTGACTTTCGCGCGCCGGGACGATCTCACTCCCGCGGTCGAAGGTTATCATTACCCTGACTCTGCCCGCTCCCTTGATTTGGGAGAGTATCGCTTCGAGTCTTGATTCGAGCTCCGCCTCGGTGCTTGCGGGCTTTTCCGGGCTCTCCCGCTCCGTGACGGTCTTCCCGCGGCAGTTCGCTCCGCCGCCGGCAAGGAACGCTGCCGCGACGACGCACGCAAGGAGCGCGTAGACGAGCGTTTCGAGCTTTTTGTCATCGCGAAGGCGGGCAAGTATCTTGAGCGCGGCTTCCTTCATACGACGCCCGCGCCCGAAATAAAGACCGCCGCCGGTTCCACAAGCACGGCGATCCTGATCAGCGCGAACACGCGCTTTGCCGCGGAGCGCATATTCCCCGCGGGCAGGATCGCCTCCGTTACGGACAGAAGCAGCATCACGCCGGCGACCTTCAAAACGTAAGCTCTCATAGCTTCAGCTTTCCTTTCCTTCACCACAGTCCCGCGGTCACTCCTCCGGAGGCGATGAACACCAGCACCGTCAGCGCGAGCATCGTTCCGGTCACCGCCGCGCACGCGAACAGATGCTCCGTCATCTCCGCCGCGTTAGAGAAAAGCCTTGCCGCGCGCGGGTCCGCCGCCGGTTCCGATATTGCCGCGGCGAGCCTGAAAACGAAAATCCCCGCCGCAAGCTTGACGAGCGGCCTGAACAGCACGGCAAGGAGTATCAGTATCACGGCAAGTCCAACGCCGTTTTTCACGAGCAGCGCGCAGCCCATTACGCTGTCGACGGTACCGCTCACCATGCCGCCCACGACCGGAACGAGCTTGTCGATCGCATATTTCGCCGTCCTCAGCGATACGCCGTCACGCGTAGCCACGGTTAGCCCCTGCACCGCCGTCATGCCGAAGTAAAACACCGAGACGAGCCCGAGCAGCCATTTTGAGAGCCTCGCGATAAGCCTCACGGTTTTTGACAGCGCGGCTCCGTCGGTAAGCGCGTCGACTATCGCAAATACTCCGCCGGCAAGCACAAGGGGCAGCTCCGCTTTTTCAATAACGGCTATGACCGAATCCGACAGAAAAACCATCAGCGGACGGAACAGTCCCGCGGAGCTTTCGGCGCCGAGCGAAACGAGCAGCGCGCTCATTACCGGCGCCGCCTTTTCCGCTATTCTTTCCGCCTCCCCGACGGAGTCCGCGGCGGTCTTCGCAAAGTCAAGATACATCCCCGCGGTAAGCGTTACAGCAGCGGTCAGGAGCAGCGTCGATAAAAGCCGCTTCATCCCCTCGTCGCTTACGAGTCCCGCAAACGAAGTCACGAGGGCTGCCGCCGCAAGCGCCGCAGCAGCGGCGGCGGTCCGTTTCGCCTCTTCGCGAAGCACCTTCCCGCCCATTTCGACGACGGCGCCGGGACCTGAGAGCCCGCCTTCCTCGGAAAGCCGCAGAACTATCTCCTTCATCGACGCCGCCGAAGGGTCGACGAGCGATGCTATCCTGTCGAGGTACTCGTCCCACCCGTCGAGCTCAAGCTCGTCCGTCTGGCGTTTCAGCTCGTCCGCGACGTCGTCATCCCCCGGCGCGCCTTCCGCCGCGGCCGAAAACGGGAGCGCAGCGGCAACGAGGACCGCCGCGAACACGACGAACAGCCGCGCCCTCACGGCAATTCCTCCGCAAGCTCGGAAAGCGTCCCGACGAGCTTGAAGAGCATCGGCATCGCGGCGGCAACCATCATGAGCCTGCCGGCGAGCTCCACCTTTGAAGCAAGCGCGCTTTCGCCCGAATCGCGGCAGATATCGGCGGCTATCTCGGCGGTACAGGCGATGCCTGCGATCTTCATTACCGTTCCGAAGCTTTCGCCCACGCCCATGCTTTCGGCTGTCTCCTTCAGCCCGGCGGCGACCCCGCCAAGCTCATAGAAGACCATGCCGAGCACGACTATGCCTCCTGCTATCGCGATCTCGACGGAAAGCTCCGGTCTGGTCTGCCTGACCGTTGCCGAGAGCACGGCGGTTATTACGGCGACGCCGGCTGCGCGAAAAATATCCATAGGCGATCAGTACAGTCCGAAAAGCGTGCGTACGTTGTCGAAGAGCGATCCCATCAGGCTCAGCACCATCGTGATAACGATCACGAGCCCCGCGAGCGCCGTGAGCATGGCGATATCCTCCCTGCCCGCCTGCTTCAGAAGCTGGCAGGCAACTGCCACCGCGATACCTATGCCCGCTATTTTGAAAACCACTTCGATCCCCATTCGTACCTCTCGCTCTATATCAAAAGCAAAGCCGCCGCCGCGCCCGCAAGCACCGAAAGAGAGCTCGTAAGCCGGCACTTTTCGGACGCGCGTTTTTCCGTTTCGGAAAACAAAGCCCCGAGCCTTTCCGCCGCAAGCCGTATCCTCTTCGATTCCGTTTCGGCGTCGCCGCGTCCAAGCGACGAGAACAGCCCGTCGAGCACTTGTCCCGCCTCGCCGTTCATGCAGGGCTTGGGCGTGGAGGAATACGCCTTGAACAGCGAGCTTCCCGCGAGCATTTTTTCGTGGATGCTCCGCCAGAACAGCTGAGACTTTCCCGCTTTGGCAAGCTCTCCGGCGATCGAGGTAAGCGGAGATCTTGCGAGTCTTACCATCCGCTCCGCCTCCATAAGATCCTCCGTTATGCCGCCAAGCGCCGCCGCCTCGCCCTTTGTTCTGGCTTTTCTCACCGCGCCGTACAGCGCGCAGGCGCCGAATGCCGATATTGCGGCGATCGTCCTTGCCGCGCTCACAGCCTTACCGGGGAGATGTGCAGTACGCTCCCGTTCCTCCTTAAAAGGAGTATCCTTTTGAAAACGCCGGATGAGATCGTTTTTTGGAGCGCGGGACGTCTTTTGAGCTCGTCACAGCCCGAAGCGTGCGCGCTTGCGATCACCGCCGCGCCGCACCTTGCCGCCTCCTCGAGCGCCTCCGCGTCTCCGTATCCGCCTATCTCGTCGGTGAGTATGACGTCGGGGTTCATCGTTCGCACTATTATCCCGATCGCCTCCGCCTTGGGAGCGAACTCCATGACGTCTGTCCTCAATCCGACGTCGAACGACGGAACGCCGTCTATCTGCCCCGCGAGCTCGCCGCGTTCGTCAAGCAAAGCGACGTTGAACGGCTTTGAACAGATCCCGTTCGACAGGCATCTTGCCATATCGCGCAGCAGAGTCGTTTTTCCGCCCGCAGGCGGCGCTGCAATAAGCGTCGAAACAGGTCTCCCGTTCTCAAGAACGAAATCCATCACTCTCTCCGCACAGCCGACGGCCTCCCTCGTCAACCGGAAATTGAAGCTGGTAACGTCTGTCATGCGCCTGATCCGTCCGTTTTCCACGACCGGACGACCGCAGACGCCGACTCTCGCTCCGCCGTCCAGCGTGATAAAGCCCATCCTGAGCTCATCCTCCCGGGCATAGACGGAGTGTCTGCACAGCCTTTCAAGCAGATCGGACGCATCCTCCCGCGTAAAAGGAGGAGCCTCCTCGATGTATTCGCCGGATGAGGATATCACCTGCGCCGGTCTGCCCGTGCGAAGGCGCACTTCTTCCACCTGCGAACCGCTCATAAGAAGCCGCTCCACAGCCGCCGACGTCCTTTTCGGGAGCACCGACAGAACAGATCTTGTTGACGTATCCAAGTTTCGCCCGTCCTTTCACGATTTGCCTGATGAATAGTATGACGGGCTTTGAAATGATATGAACAGATTCTTGTTTTATATCCTCGTACGAACGGCCGAACGGCCTCGGGCGAACGTACGAAGTATTGCGTTTTTTACCGGCGCTGCGGCAAAAACCGCGAACAGCCCCGCGAGCTGCGAGGACAGGCAGAACTCTGTCAGCTCAAACGATAGCCCTGCGCTCCCGGGCAGTTTCAGAAGGTAACACACCGCGCACGCAGTGACCGGAGCGAGCGCCGCTGCAGCGATCCCGACGCGCTCGCCGAGTATTATCGCCGCCGGGACCGAGATAAGACCGGCAGCATAGGCGGCCGCCTCCGATCCGGATGCAGCCAGCGGGGCTGAGGCGGCTCCCGCGAGAAGCGCCGCCGGAAACATAAGCACCGCGTTGAGCGGCTTTTCCCCGCCTGAAAAAGCGTTCGCGCCGAGCCAGACCGCCGCCGCCGCACATGCCGCGGAGATCGACGTTTCGTCCGTGGGACTGAACGTGAATCTATCGAGGACGAACAGAGAGAACAGGAAAAAAACGCATCTTCCCGTCCCGCCCGCGGCGCGTTCCGAAGCGTGCTTAAAGACGCCTCCCGCTATGAGAAGCGTCTCCATAATCAGAAGCATCGTGCTTATTTTCATACAAAAACCCCCGGGAATCCTTTTTTATAAGTATTCCCGGGGGATATAAAACTATTTATATGAGCTTCAGGAACGCCGCCATAGAGCCGGTGCCTTTTCCGTCGCGCCGGTAGGAATAGAAAAGCTTCTTTTCCTCCACGGTGCACAGATCCATTATGGAGATATTCTCCTTTGGAACGCCTGCGTCAAGAAGCTGTATGACCGCCGCGGCGCGAAGCGAAACGTATCCTTTGTCCGGTTTTTCGGCATGGACCGAAAAGATATCGGGGCAGTCGAATTCAACGGCGAAACTCTCGGCGAGCTCCCTCTCCACCTCGAAGCACTTTTCGCAGATGCAGGGACCGATGACCGCGATCATATCGCGGGGGTCCGCGCCGAATTCATCGGCAAGCCTTTTGCAGAGCTTTTGCCCGATGCGTTTGAACATGCCCTTCCACCCCGCGTGCGCGAGACCGATAGAGCGGGTCCTGGGATCGTAAACGAAGAACGCGCTGCAGTCCGCATGGCAGGTCATCAGCGTGACGCCCGGATCGTTCGTAACGAAGCCGTCCGAAAAATCGAGCGGCTCAAGCGCAACTCCTCTGCCGCCGTGGCTTCTGTCTATCCTGAGTATGACGTCGCCGTGCTCATGCCGAACGAGGGCAAGCTCGCCGTATTCGAGCCCGTAGGCGGCGGCGAGCAGCCGATAATTCTCCAATATGTTGGACATGGGTTCGTCGCGGCTCGTACCGAGATTCAGCGTATCGAACGGCGGCTTGCTGACGCCGCCGATCCTGGTGGTGAATCCGTGCGTAACGCCCGGCTCATCCTCGAGCCTTCGGGAGCGGATAATGCCCACTCCTTCCGATTCGGCGTAATGCTGATCCCGCGGGATTCCATTGAGGATATCCGCCTTTTTATTTGGCATCCTTGTCACCGAGGAGGAGCTTCAATTCCTCCATAAAGGTATTGATATCCTTGAAAGACCTGTAAACGGAGGCGAACCTTACGTAAGCGACCTCGTCAAGATCCTTGAGCTTGCTCATGACGAGCTCGCCGATCCTGATCGTAGTGACCTCCTGCTCGAGAGAATTGTTGATCTCCCTGACGACGTCGTCCACCAGCTCGTCCATTGCGGCGGCGGAGACGGGTCTCTTCTCGCAGGATTTGCGTACGCCGCGGAGGATCTTGCTGCTGTCGAAGGCTTCCCTCGTTCCGTCGCGCTTTACGACGATGATGGGCATCTCCTCCACCTTTTCATAGGTGGTGAACCTGCGGCCGCAGTTCATGCACTCACGGCGGCGGCGGATAGCGGTACCGTCCTCGGTGGGCCTGGAATCGACGACCTTACTGTCTGTACACTGGCAATATCTGCACCTCATAACCAAAGCTCCCGCGATGAGCGGGAATTCCTTTCGTATTAGTTCAAGATATTGTACCACACTTTTTAAAAAAACGCTACATGTATTTTTAAGAAATACCGTCAACCTGAACGAGGATCACGTCTCCGCCGATCTTCTGTATCCTGCAGTAAGGTATCACGAGCTCGTCGCTGCCCTTCAGAAGACCCATGAAACGGCTCGGTCCGGGCACGATAATCGAGCATATCGTCCCCGAGGTATCGTCAAGCTCAAGATCGCACACGCACCCGAGGCGCGCGCCGTCGCAGACGTTTATGACCTCCTTGCGTTTAAGCTCCGAAAAAGTTGTGTTTGCCATAGCTTCCTCCTTGGATTTACTCCGTAAAAAGTATGTTCCTGTATTGCATTTTATTTACATTCAAACGAAAAGCATTGACACGGAAGATGTGGCTATACTAAAATAGTACAGACGAAATAAGGAGCCGGAGCATTGCGCTGTCCCGTATGCGGAAAAGAGAATATCGAACGCGCCAATTTCTGCATGATCTGCGGAACGGAGCTGAAAAAGGAGCGAAAAAAGGCTTCGACAGTTACCGTCGCCGTTTCGGCCTCCGTTTGCTTTCTGCTGCTTATCGGCGCGATCTTCGCCCTTGACAGGCTGTTTTCCGCAGGTCCCGGGGGATCGGATCCCGCCGGGTGGCAGGCCGCGGAGGCAGTCATACGGACTCCGCCTCCTACTCCGACGCCCACTCCGACGCCGGAGCCGACGCCCACTCCGACGCCGGAGCCGACGCCCACTCCGACGCCGGAACCGACGCCTACGCGCGCGCCTACTCCCTCGCCGACGCCGGTCTACACGCCCACTCCCCCGCCGACTCCGAAGCCTTCGGCTTCGCCTTCTCCCACTCCTTCCGCAGCGCCGGCGGAAGCGCTTCCGGGCGAATGCCTTGAGCCTGTCGACGCGCTTATATCGTTCATCCTGACATGCGAGCCCGCCTATGCAAGAAAGGCATTCCCGCCCGAATACATAACTCATACCGTTGAAAAATACGGGTACGCATCTGCGCTGCTCGGCGGCGAGGACGGCATAATCCGGATGGTCGGCGGTTTGATAAGCTCCGGATTAAGGGCGGAATACGGCGAGCTTTATTCGATCGATTACGAGGTCAAGTCCAGCCGTGAGCTTACACGGAGCGAATACTCCTCCCTGAAGAACGAGCTTGCGGATTACGGCGTCGTCAGCACCATTACGGAAGCGCGCCAGCTTTCCCTGCTCCTTGATATACGTTCATCGAGCGGTCATCATGCGCTGACCGCGGCGCCGAGGATCATCAAGATCGGCGGCAAGTGGTACATACATCCTGCCGACGTCGACGCGCTGTACGGCTGATACGAACGAGAGATACAAAAAACAGCCCCTTATTCTTAAGAGGCTGTTTTATATTGCGTAAAATGCTGTTATACGAGTTTTGAAATGGCTTCCCTTATATTCCTTACAACCGTGATATCCGCATCCTTAACGGCTTTAAGGCTCGATGAATACGGGACTATAACATGATCGAAGCCGCGGCGAACGCACTCGTTCACGCGGTTGAGCATCCTGTCGACGGGGCGTATCTCCCCCGTAAGGCTGACCTCGCCGATTATTGCGGTGCGTTCAGGCAGGCGCTTATCGAATACCGAGCCAGCAACGGCGAGCACCACCGCAAGGTCCGCGCCCCGGTCGTCCACTCGTATGCCGCCCACGGCGTTGGTATAGACGTCCCTTTCGCCCGTCCTTACCCCCGCGCGGCGCTCAAGCACGGCAAGCAGGAGCATCAGCCGGTTGTTGTCCATTCCCGCCGCCATACGCCTGGGGTTTGCGTAAACGGTCGCGGAGAGCAGAGACTGTATCTCAACGAGTATCGGACGGTTCCCCTCCATTATGCAGGAGACCGCGCAGCCCGTGTCGTTGTTGCCGGAAAGGAACATATCGCCCGGATCCGTTACCTCCGCCATACCGTCTCCGCGCATTTCGAATATGCCTATCTCGTTCGTGGAGCCGAAGCGGTTCTTGACCGCCCTCAGAAGGCGGAACGCATCATGCCTGTCGCCCTCGAAATAGAGCACGGTATCGACCATGTGCTCGAGCATCCTCGGCCCTGCGATAGCGCCCTCCTTCGTGACGTGACCCACAATAAACACCGCGCAGCCGTTCATTTTGGCGATCCTTGTGAGGGCGGCGGTGACCTCCCTTATCTGCGTGACGGAACCCGCCGCGGACGCGACATCCGGCGAGACCATCGTCTGGATACTGTCGATTATAAGGAATGCGGGCTTGAGCTTTTCGACCTCCGCCTCGATCGCGGATATCGCCGTCTCGGTCATAACAAGCAGCTCGCCCGAGACGCCGCAGCGTTCCGCGCGGAGCTTGAGCTGCGCCTTAGATTCCTCGCCCGAGACGTACAGCACGGGTGCGTGCGATAAAAGATTGCTCGCCGCCTGCATGAGGAGCGTGCTCTTGCCGATGCCGGGGTCGCCGCCTATGAGTATCACGGAGCCTGCGACTATGCCGCCGCCCAGCACCCTGTCGAATTCGCCTATGCCGGTCTTCGTCCTTGCGGCGTCCTTTCCGTCGACGCTCGAAAGCCTTACCGCCCCGGAGCCCGCGCCCATGGACGAGCGCTTCGGCGCCGCCGTAACGGTCATCTCCACGAGCGTATTCCAACTCCCGCAGGAGGGGCAGCGACCGAACCATTTGCCGGTCTCATGCCCGCATTCGCCGCAGACGAATTTTGTTTTTTCCTTCGATGCCATAATGCCCCCGTCAATCCACCGGGATCTTGGCGATCTTCAGCACGTCGCGCTGGCGGGTGGTGACGTCCATCCATATGACGTAACCCTCCGACGCGCCGAGAAGCTGTGCAAGCTCCCTCTCGGGCGTGATCCTGTAACTCTGCCCATTATTGAAGAAATAGACGTAAATCACCTCGTCAACGCTGTAAACGAGATAGTCCTTATCTATGGCGAAATCAACGACGTTTTCCGCAACCATTACGGAGTCAAGCATGCTGTCGCCGTTAGTCTTCGCGGCGAAGAGCGCAGATTTGTCGCTGTGATGCGCGTTGAGCCACGCGAAATATTCGCCGTTGGTCTTGGGATCGTGAACGTAGGTATCTACCGAGTAATCGCGTATGCCGGAGCTTTCGATATCGATATGCTTGATCACGCTCGATATCCTGCCGTCTTCAAAATGCTCGGTGCCTTCCGCCGCCCAGATGAGCGTGCCGTCGTGCATATAGGGCGCGCTCGTCCCGTAGGATGAGTTGGTGAACATATCGACCACCGTCGTCTCCGTGGTCTCGAGATCGCAGACGAAGAGCTTGTCGCGGTTGGTGCCGGTACGCTCGATCCATGAGATATAATGCCCGTCGAGCCTCAATTCAGGCTGGCCGGTATAGACCGTTTTGATAACAAGCGGTTCCCTGCCGAGCTCATTTATCCTGAGCGCGCAGATCTCTCCGCCGCCCTTGATCTTGCCGTCGATATAGACGAGCCATTGATCGTTGAACACGGGGAATATGAGATTGGCGTTTTTCGGTTTTACCGGCAGTTCCGTGACGGCGCCCGTCTGCATATCGTATTCGAGAAGCGCGCACATCCTGACGTTATCGCCAATGATCTTGCCTGCGGAGAACAGCATCCTGCCGCCGTAGACCGTGGGATCCCCGAACCAGTAATACTGCAGATCGGACGAGAGCACGACCTCCTTCTCCTCCTCCTCCGCATTATAATAATGCATGGGATGCGGCGTCGCCGTGGGAACGGGCGAAACGTAAGGCGTCGGAGTTACAACAAGGATATCACGGGGCGTGAACACCTTCCCGATCTTTGCGACGAGTCCGTCCGGCGGCAGCGGAGTGTCGACGTGGAACACCGCCTCGAGCATTACCATAACGAACAGCGTAAGGAATGCAGCGAGAGCCAATCCCCCTAATATGAACAGCAAAAGCTTTATGACCGGGCCCCAGTTGCTTGCCGAAAGCGAGGAGCGGCGGCGGCTGAATTTTTTCCTGCGGTAACGCTTTTTCAAGGCTTTTACCCTTTCAAACAAATTATTCCTTTTATTATTATATCATATCGTTTCCATAAAAACAAGCCGAGGGGTAAATGTGCCCCTCAGCTTGTACGTACTTGAATCAATATTCCTTCAAATCACTTCTTCTCGCAGTCGCACCTGTGGAGGAGTCTGTAAAGAAGAGCGGCGATCGCGGCGCCCACAAGGGGTGCTACGAGGAATACCCAGTACTGGGAGATCGCGGCGGTATCCCCCTGGAACGCCTTCATAAGCGCGGGACCGAAGGTCCTGGCGGGGTTGACGGAGGTGCCGGTGAAGGGGATGCCGAGGATGTGTACGAGAGCCAGTACAAGACCGTTGACGATGCCTGCGCCCGGGAAATTCTTCTGGGCGGTGGTGCACATTACGGTGTAGACGAACAGGCAGGTGAGTGCGATCTCGATAAGGATCGCGGGGAAATAGCCGAGAACAGCGGGATCAAAGCCGTTGGTGCCGAGCGGAGTCTTCGGAACGAAGATCAGGAGCAGCGCGGCGCCGGCAATAGCGCCGAGGAACTGCGCCACAATGTAGCCGATGAACTCAACAAAGCTCATACGACCGTCGATCAGCATAGCAAGGGATACCGCCGGGTTGACGTGAGATCCGGAGATGTTGCCGATCGTGTAGATGCAGGCGATCAGTGTGAGACCGAAGCCGAGAGCGACAACGATGGTGAAGAGACCGTCGTTGCCCTCCCCCGCCTTCGTTACGCAGGCGATGCCGCATGCGAAGAACACGAGGAACAGCGTGCCGAGGAACTCGGCAATGTACTTCTTAAAAGATTTCATATAATGCCTCCTTTTAGGTATTACATATATAATAACTCAAATTGGGAATAATTTCAAGAGGGATTTATATATTTCCCCAAAAAGCGACCGCCGTCTCCCGGCTTGCCTCTTCTTCGCCCGAGCTCTCATCGAAAACGATCCCGTCTGCCATACTTCGCACATTCCAACTCCGCGCTTTTCCCGCCCCATCTTATGCCCCGCTTTTTAACATCATAAGTTAAAGCAAAAAAGCAAAGCCCCGAAACCGTATGGCTTCGGGGCTGTTGGAGCTGGTGAGCAGATTCGGAC
>DGHD01000036.1:41235-57803 GCA_002392505.1 Christensenella sp. UBA3857
GGACTGCCTACCTCTTCATTACCAACGCACCCTGAGGGCTTTTTTCTTGACGTGTTTTATCGTATTCTTATGCGATTTTATCAGTTTTTTATTGGCTTTTTCGGAACCATCTGTTGTAGCGTGTCGCAACTTGTCGCAGCCAGTTTTTGTCTGTTTTTTCGTGCCCGTTTGGGTTTTGGTTTGGGTTTTGGTTTGGAAATGTAAAATGCAAAATCATATTGATCAAGATATGAAGCCGTGTATCCGGCTTCGCTTCCCTGTTCAAATATTCAAAGCGGAGCCGCATCGCGCCGGGGTGTTTGACCTCAGGTTCGCAGTTCGGTCACACGGCTCCTCCGGCGCCGGCCGCTGTTTTATCTGCTGAAATGCATCTTAAAAAAAACTGTTGCAAAACAGTAAGGCAAGGTTTATAATACTTTTTAAGGCTGAATGAGCCTGCGCCGCCTCCCGCAAGGGAACGCGGAAGAATCAGAAAGGGGATCGACCCATGGTTATTACCGCTTAACGATCTGAACGTCAATACTCAAAGTATTGGCTGAGTGCAGCCGGAATTTCACAAAAAAGGACCAGAGCCGTGAAAACGAATCGCATACATGGCGTTATTTGTTTTCGGCGCGCGTGGTTTCCTTTTCCGAAAAAAGGCTGCGCACGGAACGTTTTGCGGCAATAAGCATAGCCGATCCGAAAGGCGATCCTGCTTCCTGTTTCCGGGGGCGGATCACGCCTGAGTTTGATTTCGTGCAGGAGCATTCTGCTTTTTCATTAGAATCGACCGCGGATCGGCAGGCTTTGCCCGGTTCGCTTTTTACATATTACCGCATGAGTTTTAACAAGGAGAAACAATTATTATGGATAAAAAACTATTGATGGAAAGCTTAGCCCGCGCTTCCTATGAAAAGGGAGGTTTCAACGGCGTATGGCTTTACGCCGAAAAAGGCGAGATAGTGTCGAAGGGCGCTTACGGCTGGGTGGACGCGGAGAACACGCTCCCCATGCAGGAGGATACGATATTCGAGATGGCGTCCATAACGAAGATGTTCACCGCCACGGCGATAATGCTCCTCGTGCGCGAGGGCAAGCTCTCGGTCGACGACGAGTACGTGAAGTACTTCCCCGAATTCCCCTATGAGTGCGTGACGATCAAGCATCTTCTCACCCACACGAGCGGCATGCCCGAGGACCTCGGGACCGACGACTGGGTGGAACCCATTTGGGAAAACGAGCACAGGATCCCGCCCTGCAGCGAGATCATCCGCTTCCTGATCGACAGCGGCAGGGAGCTCGACTGCGCCCCCGGCGAAAGGTTCGAGTACAGCGACATCCACTACTGCCTGCTGGCGAATCTAGTTGAAAAGCTCTCCGGCGAGAAGTTCGAGGACTACCTCAAAAAGAACGTGCTGGAGCCCTCCGGCATGAAGGATTCCGCCATACTCCACACCCGCAGGGACGGCAGGCCCTCGAGCCGCATCGCCCGCAATATGGTGCTGGAGGACGGTGAATACGTGCCCTCCGACCTTTCGAAGGACGCCTCCTACGTGTGCGGTTCGGACGGCCTCAACGGCTGCGATTATCTCTACACCACGGTATTCGACATGCTCGCGTGGGACCGCGCGCTGCGTGAAGAGAAGGTGCTCACCCGTGAGGAGCAGGCGGTCATGTTCACGCCCGTGAAGCTGAATTCGGGCGAAGACTACGCCGACGAGGACGGCGACGGCTACGGCTTCGGCTGGGGCGTCAAGCGGGATGAGGAGCACGGCCTCATCGTCTCCCATTCCGGCGGCATGCCCGGCCTTAATACCTGGTTCGAGCGCTACGTCGATGAGGATAAGGTTCTGATATTCTTCTTCAACCGCGACTTTACGGATATGCGAGCGTGCGGCGGCTTCTGGGATGGCATGATGGCGATCGCCAACGACGATGAGCCCGAACCCCTCGTCACGATCGAGGACGTTATGGTAAAGGATCCCGATAGGTCGGATTGGGAGAGCTTCTGCGGCAAGTACGAGCGCCCCGAGGACGAGGAATTCATGATCGACGAGGTCTTCATGAAGGACGGCGAGCTTTACGCCAACGCGGTCATCGAAGGCGACGAGGAGACCTTCCGCCTCTATCCCCTCTCCGAGAACGAGTTCGGCAGGAAGGGCGGCTTCTTAAAGCTGGCCTTCGCCGAAGGCTGCATCAAGTACGACGAGAATACCTGCAAAAAGCTGTAAAAGGCAGCTCGCCAACTTCTAGTTTGTCGAGCTCTTAACAACTAGATTCAACAAACATTAAGCACCGTTCCCGCGGTGCTTTTTCTATGCAAAAAACTATAAGGAAGGAGAAAAACTCATGGCAGAATACAAGCTCAAAATGATGCAGGATGAGAAGACGACCGTGCAGAACGCGCTAATCAATATGCGTTACTCGTCCGCGGTGGACGAGATTCTGGCTGAAAAGCTGGACGCGCTCATAGCGCAGCTTCAGGCACTGCGTCCCGTGCCGAACTACGGATATGAACGATAAAAAGCAAGAGCGATGGATAAGCAAATGGGTGTTTACACAGGATGATAGCCCTGAAGTCATGCATCCGGACAGCCCGACAAAATACTTTAAGATCTTATCGGATCGCTGTGGAATACATAATCTTCATCCGCATAAGCTGAGGCACACCTTTGCAAGCATAGCTATAACAAACGGAGCAGACGTTGCGAGCGTCTCCGAAACCCTCGGGCATTCCGATAAAGCGGTAACCCTGAGAATGTATACACATGCGAATGAAGAGTCAAAAAGAAAGGTCAGCAACCTTGTTGAAGAGCTCCTAAAATAGGTAAATCCGTGCAAAAAAGCAGGTCGAAAGGCCTGCTTTTTTTGCCCCGTTTGGGTTTTGGTTTGGGTTTTGGAGGTCTCTGACAAAACACCAAAAAAGAGCAACCCCGAAAAACCAAAGGTTTTCCGGGGTTTTCGTGGAGCTGGTGAGCAGATTCGGACTGCCTACCTCTTCATTACCAATGAAGTGCTCTACCTACTGAGCTACACCAGCACGCCGTCAAGCGACGGTTGATATTATAACCGTTCCGACAGGATATTGCAAGCCTTTTTTCGGCGATTTAGCAATATATTATCAAAGCTTATCACGCTCCGGAATGCAAAATCCATTATAAGTCAAAAATATTATTCAAAACATCTTGCAAAAAAGCCGGGTATGTTGTACAATCCCATTAATTCTAATGAAAGGAGATCAAAATAATGGAAGAACTCAGGGATTACGTCACCTTTACCGATGAGGACGGTAACGAGTTTGAGCTCGATGTCATAAGGTATTTCGACTACAAGGATAACGAGTACGCTATCCTTGCCGATTGCAGCGGCGAGTGCGATTGCTGTGATGAGGAGTGCGACGAGGAAGAAGGCGGTCTCTACATCATGCGCATCATCGTCAACGAGGAGGAGAACACCGAGGAATTCGTTCCCCCCGAGGATGAGGATATGGATGAGCTCATCGCCCTTGCGGAGCAGCTTCTTTCCGAGGATGACTGCTGTGACTGCGAAGACTGCGACTGCGAAGACGACGACTGCGGCTGCGGCGAGCACGAGCATGACTGTCATTGCGGCTGCCACGACAAAGAGTAATCTGGTGTATGAAAGACGCTTCCTTTTGGGAAGCGTCTTTTTCTTTCGCTTCTTCCACAACCCGTGGGGTTGACAAGAGGGATGAAAACCAATATAATGTATATGTAGATTTTTGTGCCAAAGGAAGCGACAAGATGCACGATTATACGGTAAGCGATATAAAAGTCATGGAAGGGCTCGAGGCCGTCAGGGTGCGCCCCGGTATGTATATCGGGTCGACCGGGTCGAGGGGACTTCATCATCTGCTTTGGGAGATAGTTGACAACGCCGTCGACGAGGCGGCGAACGGGTTTGCCGACACCGTTTCGGTCACTCTCGAAAGGGACGGCTCGGCTACTGTTGAGGATAACGGCCGCGGGATACCCGTCGGCATTCACGAGAAGCTCGGCGTTTCGGGCGTCGAGGTGGTTTTTACCCAGCTGCACGCCGGCGGCAAGTTCGGCAACGACAGCTACTCCTATTCCGGCGGTCTGCACGGCGTGGGTGCTTCGGTCGTCAACGCGCTTTCCGAGTGGGTAAAGGTGGAGGTCGCCACGGGCGGCAGGCTCTATGAGATGAGCTTCAGAAGCTATGAGGATAAGGACGGCATGCATTCCGGCGTGCCGGAAGGTCCCCTGACCGAGACGGGCCGCACCCGCCGCCAGGGCTCGAAGATCAGCTTCAAGCCCGACGCGCGCGTATTCGAGACGGTCGATTTCAATTTCGAGATAATCGCCCGCCGTTTAAGGGAGCTGGCGTATCTTAACAGGAGCGTGCGGTTCAAGCTTTTGGATCTTCGTGAACGCGGCAACGCCAAGGAGCGCGAGTACTATTTCGAGGGCGGCATCTGCGATTTCGTCAAGTATCTTAACGGCGACAAGCTCCCGCTTTACGAGGAGCCGATCTATATCTCCGGCAAGAAGGACAATATCGTCGTCGAGATCGCCATGCAGCATTCCGACGGGTATTCGGAGAACGTGTTTTCCTACGTGAACAACATACCCACGACGGAGGGCGGCACTCACGAGACGGGCTTCCGCTCCGCGCTCACGAAGGTGATGAACGACTACTGCAGGAGGATCGGTCTCCTAAAGGATAAGGACGCCTCCCTTTCCGGCGAGGATTTCCGCGAGGGCTTGACGGCGGTTATCTCCCTTAAGATGCAGAACATTCAGTTCGAGGGGCAGACGAAGACGAAGCTCGGCAACACCGAGGCGCGTCCCGCGGTGGAAGCGGTCATGCAGGACCAGCTCCCCCCCATCCTCGAGGATCTTAAAAACGCCTCCCTATCCGCCATGATCGCGGATAAGGCGGTAAAGGCCGCCAAAGCACGCGAGGCGGCAAGGCGCGCGAAGACCATGGCGCGTGAAAAATCGAAGCTCGAGAACGCGCCTCTCGTAGGCAAGCTCTCAAGCTGCACAGGGCGCGATCCCAAGCAGAACGAGCTTTATATCGTAGAAGGCGATTCCGCGGGCGGCTCCGCAAAGCAGGGGCGCGACAGGCGCTTCCAGGCGATCCTGCCGTTAAGGGGCAAGGTGCTCAACGTTGAGAAAAAGCGCCTTGAGCAGGTGCTTGAGAACGAGGAGCTGCGTTCGCTGATAACCGCGCTCGGCACCGGCATTGGCGAGGACTTCAATATCGACAATCTCAAATACGATAAGGTCGTAATACTATCCGACGCGGATCAGGACGGCGGACACATCAGGGCGCTGCTCCTCACCTTCTTCTACCGCTACACGAAGGGGCTCATAACCGACGGGCACGTTTACATCGGTCAGCCGCCGCTCTACAAGGTGCAGAAGGGCGACGAAGCGATCTACTGCCAGGACGACAAGGAACTCGAACGGGTGACGAAGGGCATGCGCGGCTACACGCTGCAGCGTTATAAGGGACTTGGCGAGATGAACCCGGAGCAGCTTTGGGAGACCACTATGGATCCCCGCAACCGCACGATGGTGAAGGTGACTATCGAGGACGCCGCCAACGTCGAGCACCTCGTCACGCTGCTGATGGGAGACAAGGTCGCCCCGCGCAAGGAGTACATATCGGAATTCGCCGATTTCAACAAGGACGATTCCTTCAAGGACAGGGCGAAGCTGGACGTGTGAGCCGGGTATTTCCGCTCGAAATCGAAGAACAGATCATAAAACCGGGTGAGGAGTTCACCCGGTTTTTTCGTGCGTTATTCAATACCCCGGTCTTTCGATAGATGCGCAGCTGATCTCATATGCCGTCCGTTCGACGGTACTGCCGTCCGGCAGCGTCTTCTGATACTGTCTCGACTGCATGCGTCCTTTGAGCGCAACGAGCTCGCCCGGCGTCAGCGTGCCCGCGAAACGGGCGTTCCTCCCCCATGCTATCGCCGGAAGATAATCGCTTTTGCCGTAGCGTCTCCTGACCGCGACGAGCATGTCTGCGATCTCCCTCGAAAACGGCGTCATCCTGTATACCACCGGCTTTACGATACGTCCTATAAGCTCCGCTTCGTTAACGTCCTCCCCGTCCTCCGGGGTAAGGAGACAGCGCGCAAATACCGTCAGTATAAGATGGCTGCCATCCTCTGCGCGCTGATTGTAAGATCGGATCTGTCCCGATACCGAGACCGGAGCGCCTTCGTCGTATTCGTTTTCGCCGAGCAGTCTTTCCGACACGGTGACGGGAAGCACGTCCTCCGTGCCCGAAAGCCGCTTCGCTGCGACGTACATCTTAAAAAATGCTTCGCCAAGCACCTCATGATCGTAAACGGGCGGACCGCTTATTCTGCCTGTCAGGATAATCCTGTTTGAATGATCGAACATTCCATTGCCTCCCGAAGAGATATTACATTCAACAGTATTCTTCGGGAGCGGAAAAAAGAATCGGAGGGCATAAAGAAAGCCGCGAAGGGATGCTTCCCGATAAGGAGGACGCGCCAGTTCGCGGCATATGCTTTCGTTGTTTACTGTTTTGCGAGTATGTATTCGTTTGCGTCGGCAAGCACCTTGCGGAGCGCCTCATGCTTGAGCATCTTGGCTGCCTCCTCATAGGGCTTGACGGCGATCCCGCGGATCTCGTGACAGGGCTTTGCTTCGCCTTCGTAATCGGCGGCAAAAATAGTCACCGTTTTGCGTCTGCCGCGTTTTTGGGGGAGCTCATACTCTATCACGCGGCGGAAGCCGGTATCGATCCGGGGCTTGACGCCCGTCTCCTCTTCGACCTCGCGGATGGCGGTCTCCTCCTCCGTTTCGCCGTGTTCCATGTGCCCCTTGGGAAAACCGTACACGGAACCGAGCACCAGCACGTAGTGCGGCGCACCTTCGATCATCTTGTAGAGCACTGCTCCGCAGGATCTTTCCATCACTCTTCCTCATTCTCCCCGCGATCGGCAAAGAATATCTCCGCCATCAAGGGGTCTTTTTTCATTTCGGCAAGCTGTTCGCGCGTCAGGCACGAGTCCGTGCCGAGGCAGTCCCGGCAGCGGTTGAAGCATTCCGGGCAGATACAGCCGAGCTTGCCGTCGTCCGCCTGTACCATATAAGTCCCGCATTTTCTGCACATGCAGCGCATATTATCACTCCTTCAGAAGCTTATCCAGCAACTCGGGCAGCTCGCGGAAGGAGCTTATCGCGTGCTCCGCGGCGAAGCCCTTTCCGAAGCCGTAAGAGGCGTGTATGAACGGTATGCCGGCGGAATGCGCGGAATGCATATCGCGCTCCGTATCGCCGACGTAAACCGCCTTTGCAAGCCCGTTCCGCTCCATAATGAGCCTTATGTTGTCCCCCTTATGGAGCCCGGTGCGCCCGATGCACTCGAAATCGGTCACGTTTTTGGCAAAGCCGTGATAGTTAAGGAACGACTGGATATACCCATCCTGGCAGTTAGACACGATAAAGAGCTCGTATCGCCCGGCAAGCGCGGGCAGGAGCTCTTCGACCCCGTCGAAGAGCACGCCCCCGTAAAGATTGAGCCGGCGGTTCTCCTCCACGCAGCAGGCGTGGAGTATCTCATTGCGCCTTTCAAGCTCTATGTCGGGAAGGAGTATCTCGCCTATCTCGGGCACGGTGCGGCCCATCATGACCGCCATTCGCTCCTGTGTGAGCTCAAGATCCACGCCGTAACGTTTGAACGAAAGATTCCATGCTATGCCGACCTGATACGACGAATCCCAGAGGGTGCCGTCGAGATCGAATATGATACCTGTTTTCGAATTGTTTTCCGTCATCTTACTGTTCCATGAATTTTATCAGCGCTTCGTTCTGGAAATCGAGCCCGCGCTTCGTTAAGTACATACTGTCCTCCGTCGCCTCGAGCCAGCCGTCCATCTCGAGCTCGGAAACGGCGGGCGCATACTTCTCGACGGGATCGCATCCGAAACGCTCCTCGAATTCCCTGCGGGAAACGCCTTTTATCTTGCGGAGACCAAGCATTATCGTCTCGAACATCTCCTCGTCGCGCTCGATCTTTCGGGTATTCCGAACGGGCAGTTTGCCTTCGCCGAGCTCGTTTATGTACTCGTTCAGATCGTCCGTATTGTTGAACCGCGTCCAGTCGCCCTTTAATCGGAGGGCGGAATGGGAGTTTAAGCCTATCCCAAGATATTCGCCGTTATCCCAGTAATTGAGATTATGTCTGCACTCGAAGCCGGGCTTGGCGAAGTTCGATATCTCGTAACGGGCATAGCCCCTTTGGGCGAGGAACTCAAAGCCCGCGTCTTCCATATCGGCGGTATCGTCGGGATCGGGCAGCATCACGCGCCCGTTCCGGACGTCGTCATAAAGGGGCGTGCCCTCCTCGAGGATTAGCGAATAGGACGAGATATGCGGGATCTCAAGCTCCGTTACGAGGCGGAGGGTATCGATACAGCTCTCCTCCGTTTGCCCGGGAAGCCCATGCATAACGTCCGCGTTTATGTTGGTGAAGCCGACCTTGCGCGCCGCGGATACGGCGTTTATGAAGTCCTGCCGCGAATGGATCCTGCCGATCGCATGAAGCTCGAGATCGTTCGCGCTCTGCAGTCCCAGCGACAGACGGTTCACACCGGCTTCGTAAAGCTCGTTCAGCTTTTCCTCCGAGGCGGATTCGGGGTTCGCTTCCGAAGTGATCTCGGCTTCGGGCTTTATGGAAAAGCATTTCCTCGCCTCGTTCAGAAGCGCGGCTGTCCTGCCGGGCTTGAGTACAGTGGGCGTGCCGCCGCCAATGAATACGGTGTCGAAAGCCCTGTCCTTCATAAGGGGGGCGTATTTACGCATCTCGGCGACGAGCGCGACGAAATACAGATCCTCCCTTTCAAGGGCGGGAAAGCTGACGAAATCGCAGTAGCGGCACTTCTTTTTGCAGAAGGGGATGTGGATGTAAAGCCCTTGCATCAGTTGATACGAAGCACGGTCATGAACGCGTCGGAGGGAACGGAGACCGTTCCGACCTGCCTCATGCGCTTCTTGCCCTCCTTCTGCTTTTCAAGCAGTTTTTTCTTCCTCGTTATATCGCCGCCGTAGCATTTGGCGAGAACGTCCTTCCTGACGGCGCGCACCGTTTCGCGCGCGATTATCTTGCCGCCGATGGCCGCCTGGATGGGTATCTCGAACTGCTGGCGGGGAATGACCTCCTGCAGCTTTTCGGCGACGGCGCGTCCCTTTGCATACGCCTTGTCGCGATGGACTATCGTCGAGAGCGCGTCGCACATATCGCCATTAAGCAGGAAATCGAGCTTTACAAGATCGCTCTCCTCGTATTCGCCGAGCTCGTAATCAAAGGAAGCGTAGCCGCGGCTCCTCGACTTCAAGCCGTCGAAGAAGTCGAATATGATCTCGTTCAGCGGCATACGGTAGGTGAGCTTGACGCGGTTTTCCTCAAGATACGTCATATCGACGAATATGCCGCGCTTCTCCTGGCAGAGCTCCATTATGGAGCCGACGTATTCGGGCGGCGTCATGATATGCGCGTTGACCATCGGCTCCTCCATGCGCTGTATCTCCATAGGAGAGGGCAGATTGGAGGGGTTGTCTATAAGCCTGACGGAGCCGTCGAGCATAATGACGCGGTATATGACGGAGGGCGCGGTAGTTACGAGGTCGAGATCGAATTCGCGCTCGAGCCTCTCCTCCGCTATCTCCATATGCAGAAGCCCCAGGAAGCCGCAGCGGAAACCGTAGCCCAAAGCCTGGGACGTTTCAGGCTCATACGAAATGGAAGCGTCGTTGAGGATCAGCTTGTCGAGCGCCTCCTTGAGCGCCTCATAATCGGCGCCGTCCGCGGGATAGATGCCGCAGAACACCATGGGGTTCGCCTGCTTGTAGCCGTGGAGCGGCTCCTTGGCGGGACGGTTCGCAAGGGTTATGGTATCGCCGACCTTCGTCTCGGCGACGGACTTGATGGACGCGGAGATATAGCCGACCTCGCCGGCGGTAAGCTCCTTTACGGGCATGCGTCCGGGATCGAAAATACCGACCTCGGTAACGTCGAATTCATTGCCTGAATGCATGAAGCGGATCCTGTCGCCCGGTCTCACCGTACCGTCCATAACGCGGACGTAGGAAAGCGCGCCCATGTAGTTATCGTACAGGCTGTCGAATATGAGCGCCTTCAAGGGAGCTTCGGGATCGCCCTTCGGCGCGGGAACGTCGGAAACTATCCTTTCGAGTACCTCCACGACGTTAAGACCCGTCTTTGCGGATATCTGCGGGGCGTCCTCCGCGGGCAGTCCGATGATATCCTCTATCTCATGTATGGCATTCTCGGGATCGGCGGAAGCTAGATCGATCTTGTTTATCACGGGGATTATCTCAAGATCGTTGTCGAGTGCGAGATACACGTTCGCAAGCGTCTGCGCCTCTATTCCCTGCGTCGCGTCGACGACGAGCACTGCGCCCTCGCATGCGGCGAGAGCTCGGCTGACCTCATAGGTGAAGTCCACGTGACCGGGAGTGTCGATCAGGTTGAGCATGTAGGTCTTTCCGTCGCGCGCGGTATAGAACATACGCACCGCGGTGGATTTGATCGTGATGCCCCTTTCCCTTTCGATATCCATGGAGTCAAGAAGCTGCTCCTCCATGTCGCGCTCGGCGACGGTATCGGTAAGCTGCATGAGCCTGTCCGCCAGGGTGGACTTGCCATGGTCGATATGTGCGATTATGCAGAAATTGCGTATGAGTTCCTTGGGGAATGCCATTTATCGTCTCCGTAAGATATTATTCGATGATGCTCCTTGCGGCGGACTCGATCGCCTCGGCGGTGATGCCGAAATGCTCGAACAGCTTCCCGCCGGGAGCGGAAGCACCGAAGCCCTTCATAGAGACGAGCCTGCCGTCAAGACCGATGTATTTGTACCAGCTCATCCCGCCGAGCGCCTCGCACGCGACGCGGTTGCGGCACTCAGGAGGAAGCACGCTCATCCTGTATTCCTCGGGCTGCTCGTCAAAGAGCTCCATACAGGGCATCGATACCACGCGCACGCGGATGCGGTCGCGCGCCATGTTTTCCGCCGCCTTCAATGCAAGCTCCACCTCGGAGCCGGACGCCATGAGTATCACAAGGGGCATGCCTTCGCAGTCCTTCAGGATATAGCCGCCCTTCATGGCTTCGCTGCCGGTGCCGGGAAGCTGGGGCAGGTTCTGCCTCGAGAGCGCCATGACCGCGGGCGCCTTCTTATCAAGCGATGCGATATAGCAGGCTGCGGTCTCTCTGCCGTCCGCGGGACGGTAGACGTAGGTGTTGGGCGTTGCCCTCAGCATATCGAGCTGCTCGATGGGCTGATGGGTGGGACCGTCCTCGCCGACGCCGATGGAGTCGTGAGTCATTATATAGAGCACGTTCAGACCCATCAGCGCGGAGAGCCTGAGCGCGGGCTTCAGATAATCGACGAACACAAGGAAGGTCGCGCAGTAGGGACGAAGTCCGCCGTAGAGCGCCATGCCGTTTGCGATCGCGCCCATTGCGAACTCGCGGATGCCGAAGCGGAAGTTGCGCCCGGAATAATCCGCCTTGCTGAAATCGCCGAACGCCTTCATGTATGTCAGATTGGAGGGACCGAGGTCAGCAGAGCCGCCGATGAGGTTTGGCATCCTTTCGGTGAGCCTCGTAAGCATGATCTCGGAGCATTTCCTCGTCGCGAGCTTTGCGGCGTCGTCGAACTCCCACAGCGCGGGATCGTTTACGTCAAAGCGGATCTCTCCGTTCTCCCATGCGGTGAGCTCCTCATAGAGCTCGGGATAGGCGGCCTTGTAGCCGTTCATCAGCTCCTGATACCCGTCGTACAGCTTCGAGAAGCCCTCGCCGAGCTTTGCCATGTGCTCCATGACCTCTTCGGGAACGGTGAACTCGGGATACTCCCAGTTAAGGGACGCCTTATAAGCGGCAATATTCTCCTCGCCGAGGGGGGAGCCGTGGCTCGAAGCGGAGCCCTGCTTCGCGGTGCCCTCCGCGATGTTGGTGTGAACGATTATGAGCGAGGGATGCGCTTCATCCGCCTTCGCTTCTTCGATGGCGCCTGCAACGGCGTCCATATCCTCGCCGGATGCGACTTCAAGCACCTGCCAGCCGTATGCCTCGAAACGCTTTTTAACGTCCTCGGTAAAGGCGAGATCGGTGGAGCCCTCTATGGTTATGCGGTTGGAATCGTAAAGCGCGATGAGCCTGCCGAGCCCGAGCGTCCCAGCAAGGGAAGCCGCCTCCGACGCGACGCCCTCCATCATGCAGCCGTCGCCCATAAGGGTATAGGTGCGGTTGTCGATCACGTTATAGCCTTCGCGGTTGAAGCGCGCAGCCATGTGACGCTCCGCCATCGCCATGCCGACCGCCATTGCAAAGCCCTGCCCGAGGGGACCTGTGGTCGCCTCTATGCCGGGGATATTGCCGTATTCCGGATGACCGGCGGTCTTTGCGCCGAGCTGACGGAATTCCTTTATGTCGTCAATGGAAACGGGATACCCGAAAAGATGCATGAGCGAATAGAGCAGCATGGATGCGTGCCCCGCGCTCAAAACAAAGCGGTCGCGCCCGAGCCACTCGGGATGCTTCGGATCGTGTCTCATGCTCTTCCAAAGCGTATAAGCCATGGGCGCAGAGCCTATCGCGAGCCCGGGATGCCCGCTCTTTGCCTTCTGGATGGCCTCAACTGAGAGCATCCTCATCGAAGTTACGGCAAGACGATCGATTTTTTCCATGATCTTTTTTCCTCCAACACTGCTTTTTTAGCGCCGCCGCGCGGCCATATTTATTTCCATGTTAATTATACATTATTTTTCGTCGGTTTTCAATGGTCTTGTAAGGTATATTAAAACCGGGAAGCATTAAAGCTTCCCGGTTTTGGCGATCTGTTGCGGTCATTCGGTCGGCAGTCTCTCCGAAGAGCTCCTGCCGTCGATATCCTTTGCGCTGACGGAGTGCTCTATCGGCTTCCATTCGGGCTTTGAAAAGAGCGAGATGAACGCTATCGGAACGTTCGAGAGCATGAATATCGGCGAGGTGAATATCGCGAGCACCTTCTTGTACCCCTTGGAATGGATGTGCTTCCATTCGGTCAGTATCGTTACGAGCGCGACGGCAAACATGGGCAGATACATTCCGAACAGCCAGCCGGCGGTGGAAAGCAGCGCCATTGGGATGGTGCTCTGCCCGGACACGACCTTGGTCACGGATATGGAGATATTGACCAGCACGGAGAATATCGTGACAAGGTACGCCGGGAATATGCACATATTGAGATCGTAGCAGGCAAAGCTGCCGCGGAGGGATTTTTTGAAGAGCTTTACGCCGTATCTCCGCAGCACCTGGAGATAGCCCTTCGACCAGCGAAGGCGCTGCCTCCACGAAAGGCGGAACTTGGTGGGCTGCTCGTCGAAAAACTCGGCGTCATGGCAGAAGCCGATCAGCTTGCCCTCAAGTATCTCGTATGCGGAGAACTCGATATCCTCGGTCAGCATCATGAAGGGCCAGCCGTCGAACTCGTCCGCTATCTTTTTGGTGAACATATAGCCCGTACCGGAAACGTAGCAGCTCGTCCCGAGGAGGCTCCTCGTATGATTGAGATACCGGCTGGAGCGCATGAACATGGTGGCGTAGCCGGAGCTTATCCAGCTGTCGCCGTAATTCTTGCTGTTGCGGTAGCTGGTGACTATGTCGAAGCCCTCCGCCGCCTTGCGGTCCATCTTCTCGATATAGTTTTTGGTAAGGAGATTATCCGCGTCGAACACGAAGAACCCGTCGAAAGCATCGGGATAGTCGCGCTTTATCGAGCGCATCAGAAGATCCATCGCGTAGCCCTTGCCGACGTGCTCCTTATCGAACCTCTCATAGACCACGGCGCCCATGGAGCGGCATTTTTCGGCGGTATCGTCCGTGCAGTTGTCCGCGGCGACGAATATCGTAAGCTTATCCTGCCCGTAGGTCTGTTCCTTGATGCTGTTGATAAGGTCGCCGATGACGTTCGATTCGTTCCTCGCGCAGATGAGGACGGCGTATCGGTTGCCCGTCAGCTCCGGCTTGGGCATGTTTTTGAGGCGTTTTTTCCTCCTGCCCCAGAGTATCCACTGAAGGGGTATGAAAACGAACTGGTATGCGTAAAGAACGGTAACGATCGCACCCAGCACGGTATTTATGATCCTAAGCGTTTCCATTCGAAATAATACCCTTTCATACGCGGACAAATCGGCGCGGCTCACCGGCGCGAAAAAAAACGCGGTCGGAAAACCGTAATGATTATCTTAATACGCCGCAGTCGTTTTGTCAACTGCAGTTGTCTTGTTTTGACGAATATATCGCAAAAAAAACGGTACAGGGGCATGGCTGCCGCTGTACCGTGTTTTTCCTGTGGGGAGCTTCGGTTCTTCAACCTCAGATCCTTGCGACTCCGCTCCTCCTCGCGGCTTCGGCGACCGCCTTCGCAACGGTCTTCCCGACCCTGGGATCGAACGCCTTGGGGATGATGTAATCGGCGGAAAGCTCCTCGTCGGAGATAAGCCCCGCGAGCGCGTTCGCCGCGGCGATCTTCATCTCGTCGTTGATATCGGAAGCCCTTACGTCGAAGGTGCCGCGGAATATGCCCGGGAACGCGAGCACGTTGTTGATCTGGTTGGGGAAATCGCTGCGGCCCGTCGCGATGACCTTCGCTCCGCCCGCCTTCGCGTCGTCGGGGAAGATCTCGGGAGTGGGGTTCGCGCAGGCGAATACGATCGCGTCCTTCGCCATGCTCCTGACCATATCGACGGATACGGTGTTGGGAGCGGAAACGCCGATGAACACGTCCGCGCCGACGAGCGCGTCCGCAAGGGAGCCCTGCTTCTTCGCGCGGTTGGTGACGAGCGCCATCTCCTCCTTGACGGGATTCATGCCCTTTTCGCGGCCCTCATAGATGATGCCCGTGCGGTCGCAGAGGGTGATATCCTTTATGCCGGAGGAGAGCAGCAGGCGGCAGATCGCGATGGAAGCCGCGCCCGCGCCGTTGATGACCACCTTAAGGGAATCGAAGCTCTTCCCCACCACCTTGGCGGCGTTCATAAGCCCCGCGAGCGTAATGACCGCGGTGCCGTGCTGGTCGTCGTGGAAGATGGGGATATCGCATTTTTCCTTGAGCTTCTTCTCGATCTCGAAGCATCTGGGAGCGGCGATATCCTCCAGATTGACGCCGCCGAAGGAGCCCGAAATGAGGTAGATGGTGTTGACGATCTCATCAACGTCCTTGCTCTTGATGCAGAGAGGGAACGCGTCGACCCCGCCGAAGGTCTTGAAGAGCACGCATTTGCCCTCCATAACGGGCATGCCCGCCTCGGGACCGATATCGCCGAGACCGAGCACCGCGGTGCCGTCCGTTACGACGAGGCAGAGATTGTGGCGGCGGGTGAGCTCATAGCTCTTCGAGATATCCTTCTGTATCTCGAGGCAGGGCTGAGCCACGCCCGGAGTGTAAGCAAGGGAAAGGTCTTCCTTGGTCTCGACGGGCACGGTCGCAACGACTTCGATCTTGCCCTTCCATTCGCCGTGCAGGCGCAGAGATTCTTTTGCGTAATCCATATGTAAAGCTCCTTAATTTATTTTTCGAAATCGAACTTGAAGGGCAGCTCGTACCAGTCGCGGACGGTGGTAAGATCCTTCTGCACGCCCTCGCCCACGGGAACGCCCTTGTCCTTGCGGTCGAGCCATGCGAGATACTCCTTCTCGCCCGCGGTGTAGATGCGGTCGCGTCCGGGCGCTTTCTCGGAAGCGCGCAGCTCGCGCAGGATATTGCCGCAGATCTTCCTGAACGTCTCCTGACCCATGAACGCATCGGGATCGACGACGAGGAACCAGTGACCGAGGTGGTACGGACGGCGGTTGCCGTTCTCGTCAAAGCCGGTGAGCATCTTGAGATAGCTGCCCGCCTGCAGCGCCGCGGAGAGCACCTCCACGACGGTGGCGTAGCCGTATCCCTTATATCCCGCGAGGTCGTCGTTGATGCCGCCGAGCGGCGCGAGCGCCGCCGTGCCCTTGGTAAGATCGACGAGTATCTGCTCGCTGTCGGTGAGCGCCTCGCCGTTCTTGCCGATGACCATGCCCGCGGGGGTGTCCTTGCCGTTCCTTGCGAAATACTCTATCTTGCCGCGCTGGGTGATGGATGTCGCGCAGTCGATCACGAAGGGGAATTCCTCGTCGGTGGGAAGGCCTATCGTAAGCGGGTTCGTGCCGAGCATGTTCTCGACGCCGAAGGTGGGAGCGATCGAGGGACGCGCGTTCGTGCCCGTCATGCCGATCATGCCCTGCTTGGTCGCCATGGTCGCCCAGTAGCCGGCGATGCCGTAATGGGAGGAGTTCCTTATCGCGCCCATCGCAAGACCGTAGGTCTTCGCCTTTTCTATGAGCTTCTCCATCATGTGATACGATGCGACCATGCCCATGCCGTCGTGCGCGTCGGTGACCATTGTGGTGGGGGTCTCCTTGAGCACCTCTATCTCGGTAACGGGATTGAGGATGCCGGCGCGGATGCGGTCGATATAGATGGGCTTGAAGCGGTTGCAGCCGTGGCTCTC
>DGHD01000036.1:57866-71362 GCA_002392505.1 Christensenella sp. UBA3857
CGATGCCGCGGCGGTCGCTCTCCATAAGCACGTCGGCGCAGATGGCGGCGTCATCCTCCGGGATGCCGACGGCCTTGAAAGCGGCGCGCATGAAGTCGCCTATGAGTTCCCAAGAAACGTAAGGTCTGGTTTCCATAATATCTGATTCCTTTCGGTTTATTTCTTCGGTTTAATATCAGTTGCTCCAGTTGCGGGAGCGTTCCACGGCGCGCTGCCACTCGGAATAGCGGTGCTTGCGCTCCGCCTCCTCTATGGCGGGGGTGAACACGCGCTCGACCTTGCGGTTCGCCTCTATATCGTCGAGGTCCTTCCAATAGCCCACGTAAAGCCCCGCAAGGTAAGCCGCGCCGAGAGCGGTGGTCTCCACGACCTCGGGACGGTTGATCGCAACGCCGAGCATATCGGACTGCGTCTGCATGAGGATATTCGATACGGAAGCGCCGCCGTCCACACGAAGCTCGCTGAGGCGGAAGCCCACGTCGTCCTCCATTGCGGAGATGAGATCCTTCACCTGATAGGCGATGGAATCGAGCACGGCACGCGCGATGTGCGCTGCGGTGGTGCCTCTTGTAATGCCGACCATTGTCCCGCGGGCGTACATATCCCAATACGGCGCGCCGAGGCCGGTGAAGGCGGGAACAAGTATCACGCCGCCCGAATCGGGGACGGACTCCGCAAGGATGTTGACTTCGGGAGCGGATTTGATGAGCCCGAGCCCGTCGCGCAGCCACTTTATTACGCTGCCGCCGTTGAATACGGAACCCTCGAGCGCATACTCCACCTTGCCGTTCAAGCCCCACGCCACTGTGGCGACGAGGCCGTTGCGGCTCCTCATGGAGCTTTCGCCCGTGTTCATCATAAGGAAGCAGCCCGTGCCGTAGGTGTTTTTCGCCTGACCCTTCGAGAAGCAGCCCTGCCCGAACAGCGCCGCCTGCTGATCGCCCGCGACGCCCGAAATGGGCACTCCCGCGAGCGCCTCGAGCCCGGGTATGCCGGGAGCGACGCAGCCGAAATCGCCCGACGAGGGGAGCGCCTTCGGCAGCATGGAAGCGGGGATGCCGAGCGCGTTCATTATCTTCTCGTCCCATTCGAGCCTGTCTATGTCGAACAGCATGGTGCGGGAGGCGTTTGAATAATCCGTCGCATGGACTTTGCCGCCGGTCAGCCACCAGATGAGCCAGGTGTCAATAGTTCCGAACAGGAGCTCGCCGCGTTCGGCCTTCTCCCTCGCCCCTTCGACGTTATCGAGTATCCATTTGATCTTGGTGGCGGAGAAATAGGCGTCGATCAAAAGACCCGTTTTCTCCGTAACGTAATCGGAAAGACCGGAGGCGATGAGCTTTTCGCAGATATCGGCAGTCCTTCTGCACTGCCATACGATGGCGTTGTAGACGGGTTTGCCCGTCGCCTTTTCCCATACGACGGTCGTCTCGCGCTGGTTCGTTATGCCGATGGCGGCGATGCTGCCTGCGGGCACTTCGCCCGTTTCCATGGCGGCGGTTATCGCGAGCTTCTGGCTCCTCAATATCTCCATCGGGTCATGCTCGACCCATCCCTCATGCGGATAATACTGTTTGAATTCGAGCTGCGCCGTACCGTGAATGCCGCCGTTGCGGTCGAACAATATCGCGCGGGAGCTCGTTGTTCCCTGATCGAGAGCAAGTACATATTTTTCCATACGCTCACACCTCCCCTATCCTAAGTATTATATGGCAGTTTTTACCCATTTGCAAGTTTATTTTAGGTCAGGAGCAAAGCTTCTATTGCCAAGAGCACGTTTTGATGTTATAATGTAGATGTAGAGATTTGTACATTCGGAGGTTTCCGTTTTGAAGAAGACCTTTTCAAATAAACCCATCATAATAATGGCGGCGGCAGTGGTGCTTCTGCTCGTGCTGGCATTCTTTTCGGCCGGCTCGCGCACTATCCCCTGGCTCGAAAACGCCGTGGGCGTCGTCTCCCGTCCCGTTCAGACCGCCGCATACAAGGTCTCGAACGGCGTTTCGGGCTTCTTCAAAAACCTCTTCAACAAGACGGACGCGGATCTCGAGAACGCGAGGCTCAAGCAGGAGCTTGCCCAATACGAACAGGCGAAGCTCGATCTTGAGGAGCTTAGGAAGGAGAACGAAAGGCTCCGCTCCATGCTCAACTATTCCGGCTCGCTCGGCAGTTTCGAGCTTGTGACCGCAAGGGTCATCGGCAAATCGAACGGCGTATGGTTCGACGAGATTACGCTTAACGTCGGACGCAGCCGCGGCATCGAGCCGGGCATGCCCGTTATCTCAGGCGACGGGCTCGTGGGTAAAGTCACGGACGTCGGCGCAAACTGGTGTAAGGTGACCTCGATAATCGATTCGACCGTCACCGCAGCCGCCGCCGTTGAAAGGACGCGCGACAACTGCATGGTGCGCGGCGTGTTCTCCGCCTCCAAGCCCTCGGGCGAGCTCGAGCTTTATTATCTGCCTACGGGTCTTACCGACCTCGTACCCGGCGACGTCATAATGACGAGCGGGATCGGCGGCATCTACCCTAAGGGCATCAAGATCGGCACGGTGAAGGAGGTCATGCTCGACACCGATACCTCCGGCACAAACGCGCTCGTCACCCCATCCGTTGATTTCCTGCACCTGGAGGAGGTCATGATAATCACCGGCACGGGAGGTGAGGGCTGATGCGCAAATGGCTTTTGGTGCTGTCCCTCGCTGCGGCGTTTTATCTTGATACGATGTTTTTCAACGTCGTCAACCTTTACGGTCTGCGGCCCGACGTAATGCTTGCGGTGATAGTGTCCCTCGGCGTACTGATCGGTCCCGTGCCCGCCGGCGCGATCGGCTTCGGTTTGGGGCTTCTTGCCGACATACTGTTCAACAAAATAGTCGGGCTCACCGCCCTTACCTATATGCTCTCCGGAGCCGCGGCGGGAATGTTCTACCGCAAGTTCTTTGCGGATAACCTTATCATCCCCACGGCGGTCGCAATGATATGCTCGTTCCTGAAGGAGCATATCCTCCTTATCGCCGCGGTGCTCGCAGGGTCGCGTCCGCCGTATTTCATGGCGTTTGCTACGTACATACTCCCCTGCTTCCTGCTTACGGGGGGCGTGTGCATACTAGTACATCTTTTCTTCAAGCACACGCTCTACCGCCAGCTATGGCGGCAGGAAGCGATAAAGCTTGAGGAATGACCGACTGAAAAAATGAGAAAGACCGACGGTCCCAAAAAGCCGATATCCCGGCTCATAGTGATAGCCGCTCTGCTGCTTGCCATGATGGGCACGCTTATTTTCCAGCTGTTCCGAGTCACCATCGCGCAGGGCGAGTCCCTTGCCGAGGAAGCCGGCTCGCTTTCGACGCGTACCGTCATAACCAAGGGCAAGCGCGGCGATATCCTCGACAGGAACGGTCTTGTGCTCGCTTACGACGAGGCATGCTTCAACGTCGAGTTCTACCGCGATCCCAACAACAGGACGAATTATTGGAGCGCCGTTTACACGGAGGCGATAATCAAGGCGATCCGCATAATCGAGAACGGCGGCAGCCACGTCATCGACACCTCGTATATCCGCATGAACGACGACGGCGGGCTCTATTACGATTTCGGCGTCACGAGCGAGACCTTCGTCAAGGCAAGATACAAGAATTTCTGCAACGTGATGGGCTTTCCGATGAAGGATAAGGAGGATATGTCCACCTGGATAAAGGCGGACGACGCATATCTTCAGCTCAGGAAGAAGCTCTATATCCCCGAGGAGCTCTCGTTTGACGAGGCAAACAAGGTCATATCCGTCAGGCAGGAGGTACTGCTCAACAATTACCGCTCTTATATGCCCGTGACGATCGCGTACAACGTGAGTCTCGAAGTCGTCGCGCAGATAGAGATGATGGCGGCGGAGCTTCCCGGGCTTCAGACCTCTCAGTCCACCATCCGCCATTACCCTTACGGCGAGAAGGCGGCGCATATCGTCGGTTACTGTCAGCGCATGAGCGCGGAGAACGCCGACGAGCTTCTCAAGCTCGGCTATTCGTATGACGACAGTCTCGGCGTATCGGGCGTTGAGGCGACCATGGAAGAATACCTTACCGGCGCCACGAAGGAGCATCACGGCAGCCGCGTGCTTGAGGTCAATTCGAGCGGCGCCATTATAAGGGAGATCTCCTCCGTCCCGCCGACGGACGGCAGCAACGTTACGCTTACGATCGATCTGCCCATGCAGATAGTCGCCTATCAGGCGCTTTACGATATAATCGAGCACATAAAGGAAAAGGAGCTCAAAAAGATCTATCCCGACAACAACGGGGTGATGGATCCGAAGTACTCCGACTACGAGGCGGAAAACGGCACGATAGATCTTGCCGAGACCGGCGCCATAATCGTTATGGACGTGAACACGGGCGAGGTGCTCGCGATGGCGAGCTATCCCAGCTTCGATCCCAATTGGTTCATACAGGGTTTGACCGAGGAGCAGGCGAAATACCTTTACGGCGATCCCAATACGGATAACGATTACGCGGACAGGACCACTCCCGCAAGGAACAAGGCGATATCGCAGAAGCTCGCTCCCGGCTCCATATTCAAGATGTGCACGGGGCTTGCCGGGCTGATGGAAGGCGCGATCGGTCTCGAGGAGACCATAAGCGACAATTCTCCTTACGTATACTTTGATGAAGAAACGGGCAAAGAAGTAGATACGAAGGCAAAATGCTGGACGACGAACCCGATGAGGCATCAGGATCAGGATATAATAAAGGCGCTGACCAACTCCTGCAACTATTATTTCTACGAGGTCTCATACAGGCTCGGCATCGACAAGCTCGTTTCCTGGGCTGAAAAGCTCGGTTTCACGTCGAAGACCGGCATTGAGCTTACCGGCGAAGCCAAGGGCATCGTCGGCGGGCAGAAGTCCATGTACGACAATACCCGCGCGTACAACGATCAGGATACCTCCATCCCCCTGCTCGTGTACCGCAGTCTTTCAAGGCTGCTGCGCGGATATCAGAATATGCGCGGCGTTGAGATAAACGAGGAATCGATCTCAAAATGCGCGCAGGATCTTATGGCGCTTCAGGACGGCTCCCTGAAGGGCAAAGGCGCGGAGGTGCGCCAGATCCTCTCCAAGTACCTCGGCATACCCGACGGCATATCGAGGGCGCAGGGCTGGGACAGCGAGATCACTTCCATGCTGACGGAGCTTCAGTGGAAACCCTCGCAGACCATACGAACCGGCATCGGTCAGGGCATCATGCTGATAACTCCCATCGAGGCGGCGCGTTACGTTTCCGCCATAGCCAACAGCGGCACCGTTTACGACGCGCACATAGTCAGCTCCGTCACCTCGCCGGAGGGCAAGCTCCTTATGCAGACGGAGCCCACCGTGTTCAATCACATCGACGCTCCCGATTCCTATTGGGAAGCGATCCGTCAGGGAATGAAGGGCGTCGTTTCGCCGGAGGACGGCGGTACCGCGGGCTCCGCGTTCAGCCGCGAGTTCGCCGATCTCGGCTATCTTGAGAACATCAGCGGCAAGACCGGCTCCGCGCAGGTCGGCGGCGTTACGATCGATATCCAGAATACCAGCTGGTTCGTCGCCTTCGCGCCGAACGACGATCCGGATATCGCGATAGTCGTCTGCGTTCCGAACGGGCTTTCGGGATCATCCTCCGCGGGTGCGATCGAGGATATCCTCACATACTATTTCACGAAGCTGAATTCCCGCGCTTCAGAGACCTTGCCGGGGATGAACGAGCTCACCCCGTGACAGGGGTTTGACCGACGATCATTTTGGGGGACTGATGTATATAGTTATTCCCGCCTACTGTCCCGACGAAAAGCTTTTCGGAGTTATCGACGGACTGAAGGGCGAAAACAATCGATTCATAGTTGTGGACGACGGCAGCGGCGAAAGCTACGCGCCTATTTTCCGCAGGCTCGAAAAGGATTATCCCGATATTGTTCAGGTGATCCATCACAGCCTTAACCGCGGAAAAGGTCACGCTATGAAGACCGCTTTCGAGTATATCGAGCGCATCGCTTCGGAGGATGACGGCATCATCACCGTCGATGCGGACGGGCAGCATCTTGCCAACGACGCCAAGAAGATCATCAGCGCATGGGAGTCTTCTCCCGACAGCCTCGTTATCGGCGGAAGGCATTTTACCGGCAAGGTGCCGTTCAAGAGCAAATGGGGGAACGGCTTTACCCGCATAGTATTCGCCATAACCACCGGCGTGCGCGTTTACGATACGCAGACCGGTCTGCGCGCTTTTTCCGTAAAGCGCATACATGAGATGCTCACCGTAAAGGGCGAACGCTATGACTTTGAGATAGCTCAGCTTTTGTACTGCGTAAAACAGCACATCGATATCCTCGAGGTGCCGATAGAGACCGTTTATATCGAAGGCAACCGCAGCTCTCACTTCCGCGTGTTCCGCGATTCGTGGCTGATCAACAAGATGATATTCGGGTTCATTCTCTCGTCGTTCAGCAGCTTTATCGTGGACTACGGTCTGCTTCTCGTGCTCGCTCAGGTGTTCAACAGCCTCAAGTCGACCGAGACCGTCGCGCCGGACGAATTCAGGATGCTCCTGTTCGGCACGCGCGTCGACACGCATCTCGTCGCGCTCATAATCGCGAGGACTGTCAGCTCGACGCTCAATTTCATACTCAACCGCAACATAGTATTCAAGCAGGGCTCCAAAGCGGCGATACTCCGTTTTTATCTGGTCATATTCCTTATGATGGCAGCAAACTACGGGCTTTTGACGCTTGTCGCCAACAACAACGGTCTTCCCCTCTCCCTCGCGCAGCTCGTCGTTCAGGCTTCGCTTTATCCGTTCAGCTTCCTGCTTCAGCGTAAATTCGTTTTCCGGGAGAAGAACAAGGCCGTCAATAAGCTGGGTAAATGATCATGGATTGGACAATACTGTTTTTCGCACAGAGCATACTCCTCGGCGTCGGTCTTGCGATGGACGCCTTTTCCGTGTCCCTTGCAAACGGCTTGAACGAACCGAAAATGCGCGCCGGCAGGATGTGCTCCATCGCCGGCGTTTTCGCGCTCTTCCAGGCGCTGATGCCGATGCTCGGCTGGCTCCTCGTGCACACCGCCGTCAGCTGCTTCCACGTGATAGACAAGTTCATACCTTGGATCGCGCTGATACTGCTTGCCTTCATTGGCGGCAAGATGCTCTATGACGGGATCAAAAACCGCAATTCCGAGGAGGAAAAGCCCGCCGTCGGCTTCTGGGGGCTCATCGTGCAGGGCGTCGCCACGAGCATCGACGCGCTGTCCGTCGGATTCACCATCGCCGATTACGATCTTGTCCACGCGATCGTATGCGCGGCGCTCATAGCGTTCGTAACCTTCGTCATCTGCATGGTCGGGCTCGTGCTCGGAAAGAAGGTCGGCACGAAGCTCGCCTGGAAAGCGTCCGTGCTGGGCGGAGTGATATTGATAGGCATAGGCATCGAGATATTCATAAGCGGTCTTCTGGGGCATTGAAACTGAAAAACAATAACGAAAAAGAGCATCGGGTTTCCGATGCTCTTTGATCATTCAGAACAAGATCCGTTTACGCGATCTCTTCCTTTTCATAAACGCTTACGCACTTATAACCGCCATGCTTGGTCTCGAAACGGACGACGCCGTTGATCTTGGCATAAAGGGTATCATCCTTACCGATACCGACGTTGGTGCCGGGATGGAAGTGAGTGCCGCGCTGCCTGACGAGGATGTTGCCCGCGAGGACAAACTGACCGTCAGCACGCTTGGGCCCCAGACGCTTGGATTCGCTTTCACGACCGTTGCGGGAGCTACCAACGCCCTTTTTATGTGCAAAAAGCTGCAGATCGAACCTGAACATTAAGCCTTTACCTCCCTCTTGATAACTTTGAGATAGTCACTGTAATTTTCTTCTATGGAACGAAGCCCCAAAAGCATCGTCCCGAGTATCAGCTGCGCCTTATTGAGCTCTTCTTCGGAGATATCCTCCGCGAGCATCAGACTCAGCTCGCCGTCCTTCTGCTCAAGCCGCATATCCGCGCCGACCAGTTCCCCGATCCCGAGATACGCTGTTTGAGTAAGGGCGGATACCGCCGCGCAGACGATATCCTCGCCCGCTTCGGCATAACCCGTATGCCCTTTTGCGCGGAAGCCTACGGGGCTTCCGTTCTTATAAAAGACGGTAATCCTGGTCATGCGTGACCTCTCTTAGCCAATAGAAAGGACCTTGACCTTGGTGTACGGCTGGCGATGACCCTGCTTCTTGCGAATGTTCTTCTTGGGCTTATACTTGAAGACGATAACCTTCCTGCCCTTGCCGTGCTCGACAACTTCCGCCTTGGCGGAAACGCCCTCAACATAGGGCTTGCCAACGGTAACGGTCTCGCCATCAGCCATCATCAGTACGTCGAAATTGACGGTGTCGCCAACCTCGGCGTCGAGCTTTTCAACGAGGATCTCGTCGCCCTGCTCGACCTTGTACTGCTTACCGCCGGTTACGATAATAGCGTACATTTTAGAAACTCCTCTCTGACTGATCTCGCCCGGGACCCGGTGCAGCGCCGAAAGCGCATGACTTTTAACCGACTCGGAGCGGCTTACCGAAATATGTTACTACAACGCGGCTCGGCTGTCAAGCACTTTTTTCTTGAAAAACCTATATATTTTGCAGAGTTTTTGCGGCGTGCCCCCGTTTTTTTCCCGGCGTCCGCCCTGCGTATTATATTTGCAATTATCTCTTGACCTTTTTCGCCAAAATGCTACAATTCGGGTATGGATATTCGATTTGAAAAAAACGCCGTCATATTCGGCGGCATAGACTGCTTCGATCTTGAGAAAAGCTGCTCCTGCGGGCAGGCGTTCAGATGGCGTCCGTTCGGGGACGGGCAGCTCGGGATAGTGCGCGGCGAGCCCGTGCTCATCACCCGGGAGGGAAGCTCCGTCGTTATAAACGGCGCGTCCCCCGCCTCCGCCGCGATGTGGATGCACTACCTCGATCTGGGGCGCGACTATGCCTCCATCGAGGCGAAGGTCGCCGCCGACCCGCGCCTCAGCTGCTGTTTTCCGGAGGCGCACGGCATCCGCGTGTTCAATCAGGAGCCGTTCGAGGCGCTGATCTCCTTCATCATCTCGCAGAACAACAACATCAAGCGCATCTCGGGCATAATCGAGAGGCTGTGCACAAAATGCGGCGAGCCGGTCGCCTTTATGGGCGAAACGCTTTACGCCTTCCCCGCTCCCGAAAGGATCGCCGCGCTTACGGAGAGCGAGCTTACCGCGCTCGGCTCCGGCTACCGCGCCCCGTTCATAAGGGCGGCGGCGGAGAGGATCGCCGGCGGTTACGATCTTGAAAAGCTCCGGGATATGGAGCTGGCGGAAGCAAGGGAAGAACTGCTTTCCTTCCTGGGCATCGGACCGAAGGTCGCCGACTGCGTGCTTTTGTTCTCGCTCCAGCATACGGACGCGTTCCCCGTCGACGTGTGGATCGACCGCGCGGTCAAGGCGCTGTTCTTTGAAGGAAACAAGTTCAAAAAGGTCGAGCTTTACGAGGCGGTGTCGTCCCTCGGCGAATACTCGGGCATAATCCAGCAGTACATATTCCAGTACGCAAGGAAAAACCTCGGCGGAAAAGCCTGACGGAAGCGTCGAATATACTTGCTTCATTCAAATAAAAGAGCTATAATTTATTGTTGGAATAATACTTATCCGAAAGGAGTCAGTTTTATGGAAAAGAAGTATCGCATTCTTGCTATCAACCCCGGTTCGACCAGCACCAAGGTCGGCGTTTACGAAGGGTACGACATGCTCTATGAGGGCACCGTCCGTCATAGCCAGGAGGAGCTCTCGAAGTTCGCTCAGATCCACGACCAGAAGGATATGCGAATGGAGCTCGTTGAGGCGCTGATCGAGGAGCACGGCTATAAGCTCTCCGAGATGGACGCTTTCGTCGGCCGCGGCGGCATCGTCCGCCCGCTGAAGAGCGGTGTTTACACCATCAACGATAAGCTTCTGGACGACCTTAAGAATCTCCCCAGCGCACAGCGTCACGCCTCCATGCTCGGCGGCGTCATCGCCAGGGCGTTCGGCGAGACCTACGGCAAGCCCAGCTTCATCGTCGATCCCGTCACCGTTGACGAACGCGACGAGGTTGCCAAGATCACGGGTCTTCCCCAGATAAAGCGCGACTGTATTTTCCACTGCCTCAATCAGAAGTCCGTATGCCGCTATCACTGCAGGCTGAACGGCATGAAGTATGAGGAGCATAATTTCGTCGTGGCGCACCTCGGCGGCGGCATCTCCGTTGCGGCTCACAGGAAGGGCGTCATCGTCGACGTTACCGACGCCATAATGGGCGAAGGTCCCTTCACTCCCGAGCGCTGCGGCGCTATCCCCGCAAGGCGCCTTGCCGACCTTATCTACGACGGCGGCTACTCCCGCGAAGAGATCAACAAGATGATCGCAGGTCACGGCGGTCTTATGGCGCACTTCAACACCAACTCCGCCATCGACGTTGAGAAGATGGTCGAGGCTGGCGACGAGCATGCGAAGCTCATTTACGAGGCGATGGCGTACAATATCGCCAAGAACATCGGCGCTATGGCGGCGGTATTGAAGGGCGAGGTCGACGCCGTGCTCATCACCGGCGGCATCGCTTACAGCAAGATGCTCTCCGATTACCTGGTGGAGCATTCCAAATTCATCGCTCCCGTGTTCGTCTACCCCGGCGAGGGCGAGCTTTCCGCTCTTGCCGCAGGAGCCACCCGCGTTTTGAACGGCGAGGAGCAGCCCAAGGAATACCTCGGCTGACAAAAAGGATCCTCGGACGGTCGGCTTGAAGCAATCGGGCTGCCGTCCGAATTTTTATTATGAAGCTTTTTCAATGGATCAAAAGCATATTCAAAAGGAAGGGCGACGGTCAGATACGCTTTCGCCCGGAGGAGTATGATGGTATGTTCGTAATAGTCGGACTCGGCAATCCCGGGCGTGATTACGCGAATACGCGTCACAACGCCGGTTATATGGCGCTTGACATATTGGCGGACAGGTTCAATATAGATATCGCACGTCACAATTTCCGCTCCGTTTACGGGGAGGGGCGCATAGGCATGGAAAAGGTGGTGCTCGCAAAGCCCGAAACTTTTATGAACAATTCCGGATTTGCGGTGCGCGATCTTGTAAACTGGTACAAGGTCCCGAACGATCATCTCATCGTGGTCTACGACGACGCTGATATCCCCGTGGGCACGCTTCGTATGCGCGCAGCCGGCAGCGCCGGGACTCACAACGGAATGAAGAGCATAGTCTATCAGCTCGGCTTCGACGATTTCCCCCGCGTCAGAGTGGGCATCGGCGGCGCGGCGCATGGCATGATAGGTCATGTGCTCGGTCCGTTCACGGAGGAGGAAAAGCCCCTCGTAAAGCAGTCCCTCGCCGACGCGGCTTCTGCGCTCGAGCTGATCGTCAAGGGCGAAATGAAGGAGGCGCAGGCGCGCTTCAATCATAAAGGCAAGAACAATCCGAAGCCCGAAAAGCCCTCCGAAGCGGCTCCGGCGAAGGAAGACGGATCCCAAAAAAGCTAACAATATTAACCGTTTTTTGAGCCTTTTGGGACCACAAAATTATTAAAATTCGGTTAAAACTGTCCAAAAAGCCCCCTCGAGGGGCTTTTTGTCATGATTTATTGATTTATTTTTTGCCCAAGATATGTTATAATAGCTCCGGTCATTAAGAAACGGAGGTGATATGCTTGAAGTCATCAAACAGGGTGCGCGCCTTTTTCGGCGATCTCCTTGACGGGATCTCCTGCAGGCTCGCTGCGATCTCCAAATTCATAAAAAAGCACCCCAAGCCGGTGCTGATCGGAGCATCCTCCCTGGCAGCAACGATTGTACTTCTCTGCATTTTCGTGCCCATAATAAAAAGGGCAACTCAAGATAATCCCGATAAAGAGGCAACTGTCGTGCCGAGCGATTACGTATTGATCCCCTCGGCGATCCCCACGGCAACGCCGACGGCGACTCCCGTCCCCACGGCGGCGCCGGACCCCACTCCCACCCCCGTTCCTCTGCACCTTGTAAAGGGCGACAGGAACGACATCGTTTATGACATACAGCGCAGGCTCATGGAGCTCAACTATATGGATTACGATGAACCAACCAACAAATTCGGTCCCACGACAATGGCGGCGGTAAAAACCTTCCAACGCCGAAACAATCTTGAAATCACGGGTGAGATACAGGAAAACGATTATTCTCTCCTCATGTCCAACTCCGCAAAGCTCTATATGGCGAGTCTCGGCGACGAGGGCGAGGATATCACCGAAATGCAGAAAAGGCTTCACGAGCTCGATTTCCTTGATAGGGTGAACGGCGTCTTTGATGAAAAGACCGAGAGCGCGGTAAAGCTGTTTCAGGAAAAGAATGCCCTGACTGTCGACGGAATGGTCGGCAGCCAGACAAAGGAGTGCTTATACAGCGAGGACGCCATACCGTTTGCGCTTTCATACGGTTCCACGGGTCCCGACGTCAGGAAGTATCAGGACAGGCTGTATGAGCTCGGTTATCTTGCCACCAAGCCCGACGGCGTTTACGGCAACGATACCGTAAAGGCGGTCAAGCGCTTCCAGGAGAGGAACGACATCATCGTCGACGGTCACGTCGGACCGAGCACAAAGAGCGCTCTCCTCAGCCCGAACTGCAAGTACAATAAGCTTGAGCAGACCATGAGCGGCGACGACGTCGAGCGCGTTCAGCAGAGGCTTTACAAGCTCAACTACCTGAAGCGTTCCGAGGTCACCGGCTATTTCGGGGAGATCACGGAGAAGGCAGTACGCGTATTCCAGAAGAACAACAAGCTCACCGTCGACGGCACAGTCGGCAAGCATACGCTCCAGGTGCTGTTCTCGGACGGCGCGATCAAGGCGTCAAAGCCCGTAAGCTCAACGCCGAAGCCCACAGCCACGCCTAAGCCCGGCACGACGCCGAAGCCCACGCCCAAGCCCACACCCAAGCCCACGAACGGCAGCGGCGGCAGCGGCGGCAGCTCCCAGGATAAGATCAACAACCTTATCAAGATCGCGCGCAGCAAGCTCGGCTGTCCGTACGTGCGCGGCGCGAAGGGTCCCAACGCGTTCGACTGTTCCGGCTTCGTTTACTGGTGTTTGAACAAGGCGGGCGTACAGCAGAGCTACATGACCTCCTATATGTGGAGGACGACGACCAGGTATCCGAGGATCCACTCCATGTCGAGCATCAAGGCGGGCGACGTTATCGTTTACAAGATGGGCACGTATCAGGGTCACGTCGCGATAGCGGTCGGCAACGGCATGATGATCGACGCCTCCAGCAGTGAGGGCAAGGTCGTTTACAGGAGCTACCAGACCTCCTACTGGCGCTCGGTGTTCTACTGCGGATACAGGATATTCGGCAACAAGTAACACAATAACGAAAAAGGCTCGGCCGCAAGGGTGCATCCACTTAAGGAGATGCAGGTTTTCAGCCTG
>DGHD01000038.1:0-6369 GCA_002392505.1 Christensenella sp. UBA3857
ATCTACGATGGAGACACAGCGGTCGGATTTGCCATGATCGGACACCATTCCGAGGAATATAACGGTATGGCGGAAATATATCGCCACAGCTATTATCTTTGGCGATTTATGATCGATCACAGATTTCAAGGAAAAGGATTCGGAAGGGATGCACTGAACCTTCTTTTGGACTATGTTCTATCATTTCCGGATGGAGAGGAAGACACATGGAGTACATCATACGATCAGGAAAATGAAGCAGCCAGGCATCTGTACGCCTCATTTGGATTTGCGCCGAACGGTGAGAAAGACAGCGATTATGAAGATGCGGAGGAAGTCGCTGTGCTGCCGCTGAAATGATCTTTTCAGCAAAACCGAACAAGTTGACAAACACCAGTTTGCCGAGCTCCACTGCAGGTGCACTTTTAGGCGTTCTTTCTATGGTTTGGTGCACTTTTACGCGGACTTTCACAAAGCGGAATCAGACGAACTTTTACTTCTGGACCACCGGGCTCGCGGTAAAGGTCAATATCTGAGGACGCAAAAGTTTTGCCGCCTCCTGATGGGGGTGGCATTCTTTGTTTTGGAGATGTTGAAACACAGGCGCGGATATGGTAAACTTATCCCGATAAAAGCATTTGAATGCCGCAGCCGATCCGGACGACCCGGTGTGGCGGTTCGCCGGGGAACGGGAGGAGAAGTATTATGGCTTACCGTGTGATAGACAGAGAAAAGTATTACAGGAGCGGCGTTTACAGGCATTTTACCGAGGACTGCAAATGCTCCGTTTCGATGACTGCGCGCGTGGACGTTACCGCGCTAAGGGAGTATGCCGCTGAAAAGGGGGAGAGCTTTTATATCGACTTCCTCTACGTGCTTTCGCGCGTGCTCAACTCGCGTGAGGATTACAGGATGGGCTATCTTTGGCAGTCGGACGAGCTCATAGTCTGGGACGCGATCAATCCCACGCAGTACGTTTTCCATGAGGATACCGAGACCTGTACGCCGGTTTACACCATTTATTCGGAGGATCATGACGAGTTTTACTCCCGCGCGGAGGCGGATATCGCCCGCGCGAAAGAAACGCGGGAGTATCTTCTCGATCCCGCGGGGCACCCCAACTGGTTCGATGCCTCGTACATACCGTGGATCTCGTACGATTCAATGAATATAGAGCTGCCGGACGGCTACCTCCATTTCTCGCCTATCGTGAATTGGGGCAGATACCGGGAGGAAGCGGGGCGCCTTATGATGCCCATAACGGTAAGGCTCAATCACGCCGTCGCGGACGGATACCTTCTGGCGAACGTTTTCCGGCTGCTCGAGGCGGAGATCAAACGGCTGACCGAAAGCTGAAATATACCTTTTATCAAGCGGATTTCCGCTTGATTATTTTAAGATTTACTGTTATACTTTGTCCCCGTAAAATCGTAACGGAGGCGCCCGTGGGCAAAAAGAGATCAAATAAGGCGATCGCGCCGTCAAATACATCGGAAGAGATGACCGAATTCGTAAGGGAAGAGAAGTTCCATGAGGAGCTGCTCGAGTTTTCCGTATCCCTCGCGGCAAAGCTTCAGGCATGCGGAGCAGAGACCTACCGCGTGGAGGAGACCATCTCCCGCGTGATAGAGGCTTACGGCGTAAAGAAGAACGATTCGTTCGTCATCCCCGGCTGCATAATGGCAAGCCTCGAGACCGACGACGGCAGGATCATTTCCAAGATCCGCCGCATAAAGGGCGGCGACACCGTGCTCGACGGCATAGAGCGGTATTCCGCGCTCTGCCGCAGGATATGCGCCGAAAAGCCCCCCATCGGGGAAGCCCGCCGTATGCTCAAGGAGACCGAGCACAGCGTGCGTCATTACGGCTCTTTGGTCTATTACTTTTCCGCATTCCTTATCGGCATCGGCTTCGGCATATTCTTCGGCGGCAAGCTTCTTGAAGCGGCGGCTGCGGGTGTGTGCGGCGTCGCCACGGCGCTGTCTCTGCGCTTTATGGGCAAGCTCAACGCAAACACTTTCTTCAAGTCCTTCGCCTGCAGCTTCATACTGGCGTTCATTGCCAACGCGCTCGCCGCGGTGCGGTTCGGCAAAAACGCGGATATCGCCACCATCGGCGCGCTGATGATACTCGTTCCCGGCTTCCTCTTCACAAACAGCCTGAGGGACATCATCTACGGCGATACGATGAGCGGCGTGAACAGGCTCGTTCAGGTGCTGCTTATCGCGGCGGCGCTCGTTTTCGGCACAAGCGCCGCGGTCACCCTGGCAAGGGCGATATTCTCCTCCGTCGAAACGGGTCTTGAGCCCATATCGCATCCCCTTTACGTGCAGTGCATCGCCGGGCTTATCGGCGCGCTGGGCTTCGGACTCATGTTCAACATACACGGGCACGGCATACCTCTTGCAATGCTCGGCAGCGTGATCTCCTGGCTCGTCTGCAGCCTCCTGATGCGCTTGGGCCTCAGCGAGCCCATCTCGTATCTAATCGCGGCGGCGGCGTCCTCGCTCTATGCCGAGATACTTGCAAGGATCCGCAAATACCCCGCGACGAGCTACCTCCTCTGCGCGCTCGTGCCGCTCATTCCCGGCGCCGGCATCTATTATACGATGGACTTCATCCGCCGCGGCATGGTGTCCGAGGCGTATTCGAAGGGTCTCGCGACGGCGTATATCGCCGGGGCGATGGCGATAGGCGTGCTGCTGATCTCCACCGTGTTCCGCATGTGGGGCGAATGGAAGAGGAGCCGCGCCGCAAAGAACGCGAAAAGGTAAAGGCAGATCCCCCGTTCCTGCTTTGGGAACGGGCTTTTTTATTTGCGTGCAGACCCCCGCCGCGCAATAATATCCTTGCAAAACGGGGCGGTTTTAAGTACAATATAAACGTAAAAAACTGTGCAAAACGGAGGCTCGTTTGGAAAGGCTCGTAATCGGTATGCTGGCGCACGTCGACGCCGGCAAGACCACGTTATCCGAGGCGCTGCTCTTTAAGACCGGCGCCGTTCGGCGTCTGGGCCGTGTGGATCACGGGGACGCCTTTTTGGATACGCACGAGCTTGAGAAGGAGCGCGGCATCACCATCTTTTCCAAACAGGCACAGTTAACGCTCTCCGGCAAGAGCGTGACGCTGCTCGACACCCCCGGTCACGTCGATTTTTCGGCGGAGGCGGAAAGGGTGCTCTCCGTGCTCGATTACGCCGTGCTCGTCGTCAGCGCGGCGGAGGGCGCAACGCCCCACACGCGCACGCTGTGGCAGCTTTTGATGAAGCACCGCGTGCCCGTTTTCATTTTCGTAAACAAGCTCGACCTGCCCTGCCCGTCGAAAAAAGCTCTGCTCGAGGGGCTTAAAAAGGCGCTTGGCGGCAGTTTTGCCGATTTCGGGGAGGAGAGCGCCGCTTTGAATGAGAATATAGCCGCCTGCTCCGAAAGGCTGATGGAGGAGTATTTCGCTAAAGGCGCGCTTTCGGACGCCGCCGTAAGGGAGGCGGTGCGCCTGAGGCAGATCACTCCCGTGTATTTCGGCTCCGCGCTGAAGCTAAGCGGCGTCGACGCGCTTATAGACGGGCTTGCCCGCTTTACCGAAATGCGGGAATACGCGGATCGCTTCGGCGCGCGCGTTTTCAAGATAAGCCGCATGGACGGCGCAAGGCTCACATTCATGAAGATCACCGGCGGCGCGCTTTATGCAAAGCAGGTGCTCACCAACCGTTCAGCCTCCACGCCCGAGGATGAGGTGTGGGAGGAAAAGGCGGACGGCATACGCGTTTATTCCGGCGCAAGGTTCACGCCCGTAAAGCTTGCGGAGGCGGGCAGCGTCGTCGCCGTAACGGGGCTTACCGCGACAAAGCCGGGAGAGGGGCTCGGCGTCGATCCCGGCGAAAACGGGCTCTATACCCGCCCCGTGCTCGAGTATTCCATGCTCCTTCCCGAGGACGTCAACGCCTTCGACGCGTACCGCCGCATAGCGGAGCTTGCCGAGGAGGAGCCGGAGCTCAATATCGAATGGGACGAGGCACATTCCGAGATACGCGCCCGCCTTATGGGCGAGGTGCAGTGCGAGGTGCTCTCGCGAATAATAAAGGAAAGGTTCGGTCTTACCGTCACGTTCGGTCCCGGCTCGGTCATATATCGGGAGACCGTCGCGAACAAGGCGGCGGGGATAGGGCATTTCGAGCCGCTCAGGCATTTTGCACACGTCGAGCTTACCGTCGAGCCCGGCGCAAGGGGCAGCGGCATAGAGCTCGAGACCGACGTCGGCGAAAACGAGCTTGCCCGAAGCTGGCAAAGGCTTATACTCGGCTGTCTTGCCGATAAAAAGCACCGCGGCGTGCTGACGGGCGCGCCGCTCACCGACGTAAAGATAACGCTTACCGGCGGCAGGGCGCATTTGAAGCATACCGAGGGCGGCGATTTCAGAAAGGCGTCCTCCCGCGCGGTGAGGAATGCGCTTATGTTCGCCCAAAGCGTGCTCCTCGAACCGTATTACGAATTCACGCTTACGCTTCCCGCCGACCAGATCGGCAGAGCGATGAACGATATCCGCCGCATGGAGGGCGAGTTCTCCGCGCCGGAGACCGACGGCGCGCTTGCCGTGATAAGGGGCTTTGCGCCCGTTTCCGAGATGCGCGATTATTATAAGTCCGTCGCCGCGTACACCCGCGGCAGGGGCTCTTTAAGGCTCGTTCCCGGGGAGTACCGTCCCTGCCATAACGCCGCCGAAGTCATACGCGCCGCCGCTTACGATCCCGAAGCGGATCTCAGGAACACCCCCGATTCCGTATTCTGCGCCGCGGGAGCGGGCTTCACCGTAAAATGGTTCGAGGTCGCCTCGTACATAAAACAGCATTCCGCCTCGCCGAACGCCAAGATGCCGACGAAGAAGCCGGTCTCTCCGAAGGACGAGGAGGAGGAGCTCCGCGCGATATTCGAGCGCACCTACGGCGCCGTCGCGGGGACGAGCCTGCTTCCCCGTAAAAAGGAGACCGCGCGTGCGGAAAAGAGCGGGCATGCCGCCGCGAAGCCCGAATTCCTGCTCGTGGACGGCTACAACGTGATATTCGCCTGGGACGCGCTCAAGAGCGTCGCCATGGAGAGCATCGATTCCGCGCGCGAGGCGCTGATCCGCATGATGATCAATTTCAACGGCGTGCGGAAGACCTGCCTCATACTCGTGTTCGACGCGTACAAGGTCACGGGCGGCACGGAAAAGGTGGAGGAGGTCGGCGGGATCCACATCGTCTACACGCGTGAGAGCGAGATCGCGGACGTGTTCATAGAGCGCGCCGTGCAGAAGCTCACCGATATGGAAAGGAACGTGCGCGTCGTCACCTCCGACGCGATGGAACAGCTCATTATAATGGGGCGCGGGGCGCTGCGCGTGCCCGCCTCCGCATTCCAAAAAGAGGTGGAGCTTGCGAACGACAGCATCAAGGAGACCATGCGCAGGCTCGAAACAGAGGGAAGGAGCGTGCTTCATCTGTGGCAGAAGATGGATCAAAGCTGAAAAGAAGGCTTGCGGAGCTTGAAGAAAGAGCGTATAATACCGGGGTGGCGTGCTCGAGCAGATTCCTTAATATCGCGGAGCAGAGCGAAGCGCGTGAAGCGATATTCGGTATAAGGCTCGAGGGCGGCTATGAAGGCGCGGAAAGGCGTATTGCCGTATTCGGAGAAACGGACGGGCTGCCCATCGCTTGCGTAAAGATAGCGCCGGTATCCATGAAATTCTCCGACGAGCTCACTCATCGCGACTTTCTCGGCGCGCTGATGGGGCTCGGCATAAAGCGGGAGATGCTCGGCGATATCGTGCTCGTCGGCGGCGCGGGGTACCTGTTCTGCCTTGACGAGATCGCGCCCGTTATAATAAGCGAGCTTACCGAGGTCAAACGCACGACCGTCCGCTGCGAATACTCCGCCCTCCCCGATGACGCCGCAAGAGAAGGGGAGGAGAAGAGCCTCGTCGTCTCGTCCGAAAGGCTCGACGTCGTGCTCGCCGCGGTCTACCGCCTCTCCCGGAGCGAGGCGAAGGAATTCTGTGAAAAGGGGCTCGTCTACGTGGATTCGCGCCTTGTGACAAAGGCGGGCGCGGAGCTTGACGAGGGCGCGAGGGTAACGCTTCGCGGCAGGGGCAGGTTCACCTTCCTCGGCATTGAACGTGAAACCAAAAAAGGCAGGCTGCGCGTGCTCGTAAGGGTATAGCGCGCCGGTATCATAAAAGGCCGCGTTAAAGGCGCGGCGAATGGAGGAAAAGTTTGAAAAGAGCATTATCATTAGTTATGGCGTTTGTATTCGCGCTGATCCTCGCCGGCTGTTCGGCAAAGCACGACGAAGAAATCGTCGATATCGATCTGCCGACCGAAGCGTCGGTCACAACTCAGGAGCCGACGCAGGAGCC
>DGHD01000038.1:6421-12072 GCA_002392505.1 Christensenella sp. UBA3857
CAGGAGCCGACGCAGGAGCCTACGCAGGAGCCCACACAGGAGCCGACTCAGGAGCCGACTCAGAAGCCCACTCAGGAGCCTACTCAGGAGCCCACGCAGGAACCGACCCAGCAGCCCACGCAGCAGCCGACGACCCCGCCCGTTCCCGGCGACGATCAGGCGGTCTTTGACGACGCCGTGTTCATCGGCAACTCCATATTCGAGGGGCTTTACAGGTTCGGCATTATCACTCACGGCGTGTTTTTGACGAAGGTGGGTCTTAACGTCAACTCCTTCTACACCGATCCGCCCTCCTCCGGCGGCACGAAGCCCATCTATGACGAGCTCGCCGGCGCGAATTACAAGAAGGTCATCATCAACCTCGGTCTCAACGAGGTGGGCTGGCCCAGCCAGGAGACCTTCATAAACCGCTACACCAATATCGTCAACGATATCAAGACCCGTCTGCCCGGCGCAAAGGTCTACGTCGTCGCGATGACCCCCGTCACGAAGAAGTACTCGAACAGCACCGGCGCGGATAACGGCATCAACATAAAGAACATCAACCGCACCAACGGCATGATAGAGTCGATGTGCGCCTCGACAGGCGCGATATACGTGCCCAATCCTTCGGAGCTTTTCGATGCGGAGGGCTACCTTCCCGCAGAAGCCTCCTCGGACGGCGTGCATATGAATCTCCAGTACGATCGGATCTGGGCGGCGCACATAGCCGGCTGGGTAAGATCAAACTGAATATACTTTGCATGGCGCGCCGAAACACGCAACCCGGCGCGCCTTTGATTCGTTATATTAACAGAGGCATTATTAAGCCGTATTTATATTTTGAAAGAAGGTCATTATTATGAAAAAAGCGATATCACTCATGATCGCACTGCTCCTTTTGGTTTCCCTTGCCGCATGTGCAAACACGCCCAAGCCCGCCGACCCCACTGACGTGCCCACCGAAAAGCCCACCGAGGTCCCCACCGAGGCTCCCACCGAAACGCCTACCGAGGATCCCATTCCCCAGGTCGAGCTTCCGCACTGCGGCATTGACGAATATCCCAAGGTGGACGGCTCCACCGCGAACATCCCCATGATGGTCAGCCTGATGCAGCTCATCACCGGCTGCTCCGAGGATGAGGCGTCGAACAAGACCGCCGTCTCCACCACCGATTTCTCCTATGAGGAGCTTATGAACGGCAACGCCAAGATGCTCCTCGTCTATGAGGCGAGCCGCCCCACGAAGGAGAAGCTCGATCCTGAAAACACCTTCGATATGCGCCCCATCGGGCTTGACGCGCTCGTGTTCATAACCAATACCGACAACCCCGTCGAGTCCCTGACCATCGAGCAGATCCGCGGCATATTCAGCGGCGAGATCACCAACTGGAAGGAAGTCGGCGGGCTTGACGCGCCGATCAACGCCTTCCAGCGCCCGGAGCTTTCCGGCAGCCAGACGCTCATGCTCAACCTCTGCATGGGCGACGTCGAAATGGCGCCCGTCGATAAGATCACCGTTTCCAACACCATGGCGGACGTTATCGACGATATCGCCGCTTACGACAACAGCGCTAACGCGATCGGCTACTCCGTGTACTATTATGCAAAGAATATGTACACCTATCCCAATTTGAAGTTCATCACCGTCGACGGAGTTACTCCCACCAACGAGACCATCAATTCCGGCGAGTATCCCTTCATCAACCCCTTCTACGCGATCCTCCCGAAGGAGAACGCAGATCCCCTCGCTTCCGCGATCGTCGATTGGCTCGAATCCCGCGACGGGCAGTATTTCGTGTCCCAGTGCGGCTACGTGCCTTATATGAAGGGTATTGCTCAATAACTGCGATCGGCTGTAAAAGCCGGGAAAGGTCATCGGTAAAAGTATGAAAAGGGCATTATGTGCGATCACGGCGGCGGCGCTCATGTTCTGCCTATCCGCCTGCGCGTTCGTGCTTCCGGGCGGCTTAAGCGAGACCGAAACGCCGTCCGCCGATCCGACAGCGGCGCCCACCGCGGCGCCGACCGAGGTCCCAGCGGTCACACCCGATCCGAATGCGACCCCGCTCCCCGTCTATCCCACGCCCGGCGCGATAGGCAAGCTCTGCGAGGGACCGATATTCCCCGAGCCCGTTAAGTATCTCGTGCTGAAGGGGGAGAGCGATCACTTCTACGTTTACAATAACATGGGCGAGCTTATAAGGAGCTTCTCCGCCGTCGACGACGAATACGCCTTCGGCTGGCCCGGTTTCTTCGGCGAGGACGGCATATGCGAAAACGTCCGCATCGCAACCGGCGAAACGGTCGAGCCCTTCGCGCTTTTCGGCGATTTCATACTGCGTACGGAGTGGTATGACGATGAAGACTGGGGCGTCAAACTGACGAGCGTTATGGATTGCGATTTCAACGAGCTGTTCAGCTTCGATCCCGACGAAGCGCCGAAGCTCGGCGAATGCGGCGGAGTGCTGCATATCGACGGCAATTATCTCGTGTTCGGGCGCAAATTCGATTGGGACTCCAGCGAGGAAAAGATGGATTACCTGTACGATCCCGTGCTCTATGACGAGCATGGGAACGTGCTCCGCACCGTCGATCCCGAGCCCTTCGGCAAGATCTACGGCGTGTTCGGCGGCAAATACATAATCGGCGGCACCGTCAAGGAAGGCTGTGAAGGCTATTGGTACGACGAGTACGATCTCTCGCTCTTCACGCTCGACGGCGAGGTCGTTATGTCGGACATACGTCCCGAATGGAGCTCGTCGTTCTGCGCCGACGATGAGTTGTCGCAGGGGATACTCCTTTCGACCGATTGGCTTACCGATAAAAACGGCGTAAAGCGCGGCGCGGATCTTAACGCGGTCGACGAGATACCCGACATAACGGAACGCGACCGGCTGAACCTCAGATACGGCAATCTGGACTCGTATATGGAGGAACGCGGTCTCGACGCGATAAGCTGGGGAACGGTCTATGCCGGCGTCAGAACTACTGACGGCGAATGGCTGTTCAGGATCTACGACCCGAGATTCGCCTCCGATTCCGACGCGGAAAAAGCCCAGTACGGAGTATGGGGCTGGGAATAAACTAATAAAATGGAAACAGGGTGCTCGATTTTTTACCGGGCACCCCTTTTTTTTGCCGCCGTTTTGCGGTATAATCAGGGCATGAAAAACAAAGGCGAAAAAACAATGAACGACAGCCGCATAAGGGCGCTCGCCCTGCACGGCATATTTGCTGCTGCGATAGCGGTGCTGACGCTGTTTGCGTCGATCCCGCTCCCCGCAGGCTCCTCGGGGGCGTATCTTAACGCGGGCGACGCGGCCGTTTACGCGGCGGCATGGGCGCTCGGTCCCGTCGGCGGCGCCATCGCGGCGGGGATAGGCTCCGCGCTCGCGGATATCCTGCACGGGGCGATAATCTACGCTCCGGCGACGCTCATAATAAAGGCGCTCATGGGGCTCGTCTGCGGGCTGCTTATCAAGCGCCTGCGCCTTGCCGCGCCGGCGATCGCAGGGCTCATTATGCCTGCCGGGTATTTCGCGTATGAGTTCTTCATCGCGCGGGAGGCGGCGTTGTTCGGGCTCTGGACGAACATGATCCAGTACGTTTTCGGCGCCGTCGCGGGGATCGTGCTGATACTTGCATTGAGCCGCGTTTTCCCGAAAAAGGACATTAAGGCGAAGGATAAGACCGAACATAAGGAGGAATAAGCTATGGAGACATGGCAGTTCATAGTGCTCATAGCGGCGGTGCTCCTCTCGGGGGCGGCGGCGGTCGCGGCGATAATACTTACCCGCAGGCGTGAGAACGTCGGCGATCTTCTCATAACCTACAAGAACGAGAACGAGCGGAACATCGACCGCGCAAAGAAGGACATCTCCGAGGATATGGAGCAGCAGATGCGCTACCTCGGCGAGAATATCCGCGTCGCGCAGAAGGGCTCCGAGGAGCAGCTTTCCGCCAAACAGGACGCGTTTTTCGGGCTCATGACCGAGAAGCAGAACGCCATCAGTATGAGCCTTGAGGTCAGCGCCAAAACGACGGAGGACCGCTTCCGCACGTTCGAGGCGAAGAACGCCGCCGACCTCAACGAGATAAGGGAGACCATGGAGCGAAGGCTCTCGAGCATACAGGCGGAGAACGACAAGCACCTTGACGACGTGCGCGATACCGTGAAAAAGAGCCTTGACGAGGTCAGGGGAGTGGTCGACGAGAAGCTGCAGGAAACGCTCAATTCCCGCATCACGGAGAGCTTCAAGCTCGTAAACGACAGGCTATCGGAGGTCTACCAGGGGCTCGGCGAAATGAAGACACTCGCCGCCGGCGTGGGCGATCTTAAAAAGGTGCTCTCGAACGTTAAGACGAGGGGCACCCTCGGCGAGGTGCAGCTCGGCGCCATACTCGAGGAGATACTCGCCCCCGAGCAGTACGTCAAAAACTTCGATGCAAAGGGCAAAAATCAGGAGCGCGTCGAGTATGCCGTCCGCCTTCCCGGCGACGGGGAAGCGCCCGTGTATCTGCCCATCGATTCCAAATTCCCTTCCGACGCATACGTTCAGCTTGCAGACGCTTACGAATCGGGCGACCCAGCCCAGGTGCAGGCGGCGCAAAAGCGGCTTGCGGACGTCATTATGAAATTCGCGCGGGATATCCGCGATAAGTACATCGAGCCCCCCCGCACGACGGAGTTTGCCGTAATGTTCCTCCCGACGGAGGGCATCTATGCGGAGGTCGTCCGCCTCGGCATGGTCGAAAAGCTCCAGCGTGAGGCGCGCGTCAACGTCGCCGGTCCATCCACTATGGCGGCGCTGCTTAATTCACTCCGCATGGGCTTCTCGATAGTCGCCATGCAGAAACGCTCCGGCGAGGCTTGGCAGGTGCTCGGCGCGGTCAAGGCGGAATTCGAGAATTTCGAGTCCGTCCTCGCCTCCGCCCAGAAGCGTTTGAGCGGCGCCAGCGACGAGCTTGAAAAGCTCATCGGCACCCGCACCCGCGCTATATTGAGGAAGCTCCGCGACGTCGAATCCCTCCCCGCGCAGGACGAAGGGAAACTGATAACGGAATAAAAAGGCTTCCCCCGGTGGACATGATAACGGAATAAAAAAAGGCTTCCCCCCGGTGGGGAAGCTCCGCGTAAGCGGTGATGAGGGGTCTATTATCAGGGATTTCCCAAAAGGAAATCCCTCCGTTTTCAAAAGGGAAAACACATATGCGAACACCTGTCGATCCATCAAAAAAGGCATTTTCGCGCGAGCTTCGCAGATCGATGACACGGGAAGAAAAGCATGTCTGGTATGATTGCTTGAAAAGGCTTCCCTATACGTTCTGCCGCCAAAAGCCGATAGGAAAGTACATAGTTGATTTCTTCTGTGCGGAGGCTGCCCTCGTGATAGAGATCGACGGTTCGCAGCATTATTCTGAAAGCGGCAGAGACAACGACGCCGAAAGGGACGGATTCTTGTCTTCCGTCGGTCTGGAGGTTGTCAGATATACGAACCATGATGTGAACACAAACTTTGAAGGCGTCTATAACGATATTTCCCGCCGTTTGGCGGAGCGAATCACGGACAAAAAATGAAAAAAGGGATTTCACCTTGGGCGCATTCACTTAGCGATATGCAGCCTCAAAAGGTATCTATTTGCGCCCTGCTGCGCCCGCCATGCTCGAA
>DGHD01000060.1 GCA_002392505.1 Christensenella sp. UBA3857
TTTTGAGACGCTTCGCGGTTTTCAGCCGATATAAAAAAGAAAATCCGGGGATATGAGCTATCCCCGGATATCTTTTTATACGTTGACTTTTTTCAGGCTGAAAACCTGCATCTCCTTAAGTGAATGCACCCTTACTCCCCTCCGTGAAAAACGCTGTCAAATCGCGAAATTGCCGTTCTCGAAGACCTTTACGAGCCTTCCGTCGCGCGTTTTGCCGGTGATCTCAAGGTCGCTCGTTCCCACCATGAAGTCCACGTGGGTATTGCTCTCGGCGTTGATGCCGGCTTCCTTGAGCTCCTCGGGAGAAAGATCGTCGCCGCCCTTTATGCAGGCGGGATACGCCTCGCCGAACGCGAAGTGGCAGGAGGCGTTCTCGTCGAACAGGGTGTTGAAAAAGAGTATCCCGCTGTTGGAGATGGGCGAATCGTAGGGCACGAGCGCGATCTCGCCGAGGTAATGGCTGCCCTCGTCCAGCTCGACCTGCGTGCGGAGGGCCTCCTCATTGGTGTCGGAGTGGATCTCGACGATCCTGCCCTCTTTGAACCTGAAGCGGATGCCTTCCACGACGTTGCCGCTCAAAACGAGGGGCTTCGACGCGACGAGCACGCCGTCGACTCCGTTCCTTAAGGGAGCGGAGAATACCTCCTCCGTGGGCATGTTGGCAACGAACTTGACGCCCGACTTGCACATATCGCCGCCCGCGAGCCAGTTGTTGTTCTCCGGCATTTTGACGGTGAGATCCGTGCCGAGCGAGTTCTTATAATGAAGCTCCTCGAAATCGAACTCGGTCATTTTCTTCGCATAGCCCTCGATGCGGGCGCAGTGAGCGCGCCACTCGGCGACAGCGTCGCCGTCCTCGGTTATGCGGACCGCCTTGAATATCTCATCCCACAGCTTTTCCATGGCGTCCGCTTCGTTCATGCCGGGGAAGACCTTCTTTGCCCAACTGGCGATGGGAACGGATACGACGCACCAGGGGATGCCGTTAGACATCTGCGCGCGGTAGAAATCCTTCAGGTCTCTGCCCGCTGCAAGACGCGAGCGGCGGAGTCTATCGGGATCGACGCCCTTCATATTTTCGGGGTCGGAAGCGGAAACGGAGATAACGCCGACGCCTTCCTTCGCAAGGGAATTGAGCTTTAAGGCTTCCCAGGGATAGACCGCGTCGAAAACGGATCCGTCCGCCTTGAGCCCGCGCTCGCGCATGCAGTAATCGTCGCGCCAATTGATGATAACGTCCTTTGCGCCGGCGTCATAAGCCGCGGTCGCAAGCATACGCCCGAAAGGGGCGCAGTCCACGGGGCAGTTGACCATTATGGGCTGTCCCTTCTGTACGTTAATGCCCACCTCTACAACAAGGCGCGCATACTGCCAAAGCATTTTCGCGTTCATATTCTTTATTTCCCTTCCTGTTATTTCTTGACGATAAGGCTGATCTTGCCGATCATGCTGCGTCCGCTTATCATAGTAAAGTTATTGGCAAAGATAAGATCCGTTGCGTTGACTTCATTCGCAAGATCGATCAGATTGCCCTTCCAATAGCGATAATCCACCTCGTAAACCTTGCTGTAATGATCGACGAGCAGGGGCATCAGCGCGTTGCCGTAGCTCTCCTTCACTATTATCAGTACGGAACCGTCCGTGACCTCGGGATTGGTGAATACCGTGAGCGGATGATCGCCGCCGGCAAAGCAGCCGTACTTGGCGCTTGCCTTATAATTCGATACGTCCGCAACGATCGGCCAGGTCGTTCCCTTGCCTTCCGCGTCATAAAACACCATTGTCGCAGACGAGCAAACGGGAAGATACGCGTGAACGGTGTCCGCCGGCATGAGCGCCTGGTCGCCGTTGCTCTCGTTATAGAGGGAGCCGAGGAAACCATCGTACAGCTTCTCGGTGCGCTGCGCGCGGGTGTAGGGGGTTATGCCCTTTACGCTGCAGAATTCCTCATAGGCATAATATGCGCCGATCCCGTCCCAATGATGATCGGTCCTGAAATACAGGCATTCGTCCCTGTGGCACATGAGTCTGTTGTAGATATTGACCTTCCTGACCTTATCGTTCATCTTGGAGAACACTATCCCCATATCCTCGCCCTGCTTGGTCAGCCATGCGATCTGCGGGCGGATATCGTCGGGCATCATAATGCCGTCCGAAGTGGGAACGATCAGCGAATACACGGTGGTCTTTCCGGCGAGCGCATCTGCCGTATCGTTTACAAGGTTCGCGTACAGAGTAACGACGCCCTCGTCGAATACGCTGAGCTCGAATGCGCGGTTATCCACGCGGACGAGATTCAGCCCATCGTACTTATAATATGTTCCGGACTGGCTCACAAGAGGCACGACCGTATTGCCGGGGTTGGAAGGCGTGGGAGTCGGCTCTTCGGTAACGGCGGCGGACGGCTGAACGGTGGGCTCGGTCGTTGGCTCGTCGGTGGGCTGATAGGTGGGCTGATAGGTGGGCTCCGAAGAATAACTCGGCGTCTCTATCGTAACGATGTAATCGCCCTGACCGTCACCCTTGCTGCAGCCGACGGCAAGTAAGAGCATGGACACAGCCAGCGCTGTGCCCAATAGCTTGATGAAAAATGATTTTTTCATGCTTTTCTCCATTATTTGAGGATATTGTTGACGGTATCAACGTCGTCCGTAACTACGGCGATCACGGCAAGATCCTTAACGAATACGACGGCTTTTTCAAGCTTGGGCACTTCGTCGGGGTTATAGAACTTGCACTCCTTGATCATGGAATCGATGTACTCGTTAACGGAGGTCTGGATCGCGGCGACGTCCGCCTGATCCTTCGCCTTGAACATCATAGCACAGTCCGCGCAGTTGTCGCCCGCGGTGAAGAGCTTTATCGCAACGCCCTCGGGAAGATCGCCGAACATATACTCGGCGTTGGCGCTGATATCGCTGAGGGGCTGGGCGTATTTGACCTCGTTCAGTATCCTGTCGAAAGCCTTATCGGCGTCGAAGGGTTCGCTTCCGCCCTTGGAGCAGGCGGTGAATATTGCCATTGCCAAAATGACCGTAAGGAAAAGACTTGTGATTTTTTTGAGATTATTCATTCTTTTTGACCTCTTTTGGATTTTATACGTGAATTTTATCATTTTTTCGGCGCTGTGTAAATAGAAAAAAGAAGGGAATAAAAAACAAGGAGGGATATATTTATCCTCTCCTCGTTACATAAAGAAAAAGAGGTGGTTTTCCACCTCTTTCTTTCTTTGTTTTATCAGTTTCCGAACCTGGTGCTGTTGAACTTGACGCCGGGGCCCATGGTGCTGGAGAGGACTAGGGACTTGATGTAGGTGCCCTTCGCCGCAGCGGGCTTTGCCTTGATGATGGCGTCCATAAGAACGTTGAGGTTCTCAACGAGCTTATCCTTGCCGAAGCTGGCCTTGCCGATGGGGCAGTGGCAGATGTTGGTCTTATCAACACGATACTCGACCTTACCGGCTTTGATATCGGAGATGGCCTTTGCCACGTCCATGGTAACGGTGCCGCTCTTGGGGTTAGGCATCAAGCCCTTCGGACCGAGAACACGACCGATGCGGCCGACGACGCCCATCATATCGGGAGTCGCGACGCAGACGTCGAAACCGAACCAGTTTTCGGTCTGGATCTTCTTGACCATTTCCTCGTCGCCTACGAAATCGGCGCCGGCTTCCTGAGCCTCGCGAGCCTTATCGCCCTTGGCGAAAACGAGAACGCGTACAACGCGGCCGGTGCCGTGGGGCAGAACGACTGCGCCGCGGACCTGCTGGTCAGCGTGACGGGAGTCAACGCCCAGACGGATATGAGCCTCGATGGTCTCATCGAACTTGGCCTTCGCGGTGCCGAGAACGACCTCGATACCCTCAGCGGGATCGTAAAGCTTCTGCTTCTCGATGGTCTTTACGCTGTCATTATATTTCTTTCCGTGCTTCATACTCTTTTACCTCTCAGTCTACAACGACAACGCCCATGCTGCGCGCGGTACCTGCGACCATGCTCATAGCGGCTTCGATGGAAGCGGCGTTAAGATCGGGCATCTTGGTCTCCGCGATCTCGCGGACCTGCGCCTTGGTGATCTTGGCGACCTTGGTCTTATTGGGAACACCGGAACCGGACTCGATACCGCAGGCCTTCTTGATCAGAACGGCTGCGGGCGGAGTCTTGGTGATGAAGGTGAACGAACGATCCTGATAAACAGTGATCTCAACGGGGATGATGAGTCCCGCCTGCTTTGCGGTGCGCTCATTGAACTCCTTACAGAAGCCCATGATGTTGAGGCCGTGCTGACCGAGAGCGGGGCCGACGGGCGGTGCGGGCGTAGCCTTACCTGCAGGGATCTGCAGCTTGACAAAGCCGGTTATTTTCTTTGCCATTTTAATTTTCCTCCTAAAAAAATGTGGTACTTGCGGAGTATAGGAGCATTTTTGCCCCCGTTCCTCCCACTATGAAGACCCCCGAAGGGGAAACCATACAGTGTTTTTACAGTTTTTGGATGTCGATAAAGTCAAGCTCCATGGGAGTTTCTTTACCGAAGAGCGAAACGAGCAGCTTTACCTTCTGCGTTTCGGTGTTGATATCGGTGACAGAGCCGATAAAGTTTGCGAACGGACCGTTTACTATGCGGACGTTCTCACCCACTTCGACGTCAAGCTTCAGGCTCATCCTTTCGACGCCCATGGCTGTGACTTCCTCATCAGTCAGGGGGATGGGCTTGTTGCCTGTGCCGACAAAGCTCGTAACGCCGCGGGTGTTCCTGACGATGTACCAGGTGCTGTCGGTCATGATCATTTTGACCATTACGTAGCCGGGGTAGACCTTGCGCTGATAAACCTTGGGCTTCTTCGCCCCCTCCGGCATTTCGGAGACTGTCTCCGTCGGGTACTTGACTTCGAAGATCAGGTTCTGAAGATTACGGTTCTCTATCGTTTTCTCCAGGTCTTCCTTGACCTTGTTTTCATACCCGGAATAGGTATGCACAACGTACCAGCGGGGCTCGGTAGGCGTTTCGTCATCGTAATGAGTCCTGTCCTCTTTTACGGCATCGGGATTATCGCTCAGCTCGACGGCTTTTTCTATGATGTTCTTTACCTCATCTGCCATATCGATATTTCCTTATTTGCCGAGACCGGCAAGAAAATTGAAGCCAGAGCCGAAGGCAAGGTCAAGAAGACCGATGATGATTGCCATAAGGGCGCAGAAAACGATTACCGCGATGGTGTAATTGATAAGCTCCTTCTTGGTGGGCCAGGTGAGCTTCTTCACTTCCGCGAAGACTTCCTTGAAGTATTTGCCGATCCCTTTGAAGAAGGTGCCTATCTTCTGGAAGAAACCGGTCTTTTTCTTAGTTTCGTTGTTTGCCATAGTATTATAAGCCTCTCTTACTTGGCTTCCCTGTGCAGGGTGTGTTTACGGCAGAAACGGCAATACTTGTTGAACTCAAGACGATCGGGATCGTTCTTCTTGTTCTTGAAGGTATTGTAGTTCCTCTGCTTGCATTCGGTGCAGGCAAGTGTGATCTTTACGCGCATGGTATTATCCTCCTTAAAGATTGCGGTACGAACGGCCGTTTTACGGTCTTCCGCTTTATTCAGCCGTAATTAAATACAAGCCAAATAACGCCCCTTCACAGGGGCTTTAGTACTTTAACACAAGTTTTATCCCATGTCAATGGTTTATTTCTCCGTTTTGAAAATATATTAGAGAGATTTTTTTATATAAATAAAGGACTTTTTAAGAGTTATTCCTATATGTTGATTAATTCTTCAATTCTTTCACTAAATATTGAATAAAGGAAGAACCTCGCTGTAAAACGAGGCCCTTCTTTTCTTATTATAATATTTTTCAGTTTTTCATTATCCTGACAGGCAATACAAGATAATAGAAGGAATTACCCTGTACAGGCTCCGCTACGCAGGGAGTAACGCTGGTATTGAAGCTCAGCGCCACGGTCTCGTCGTCGATCGCCTTTATGATCTCGAGAAGATATCTTGAGTTGAATGCGATCTCTATCGGGCTGCCGGTAAGGGTTATATCGGTCGCCTCGTTTATGCTGCCGGTCTCGCTCCTTGCGGTGATGGAAAGCTGATCGTTTTCGAAGTCGAGCTTTACAAGATTATTCTGCGTTTCCTTGGAGAAAAGCGACGCTATTTCAAGGCTTTCCTGAAGCTCCGCCCTGTTGATAACGACGCGGCTCGTTATCTTCTTTGAAAGGATATTCCTGTAATTGATGTATTCGCCCTTCAAAAGACGCGCCTTTATCTTCGTCGTGCCCATATTTACGGTGATATGGGTGGTTGAAAGCGTGACGGTTATCTCATCATCGCTGTCAGAAAGGATGTTGGCGATATCCTGCATTGTCCTTGCGGGAACGACGGCATTCCTGGTATTGCCCTTAACGCTTACCTTTTCGGTGCGCTTTGCAAGACGGAAACCGTCAAGAGCGATGAAATTAAGCTCACCGTCCTCTGTGAACTCCATCAATACGCCGCGAAGGATGGCTTTTCCCTCATCCTCGCCGGCGCAGCAGAACGCCGTCTGCTTTATCATGGAGCGGAAGATCCCCTGCTTCATCTTAAAAGTGACGTCTCCGGAAAGCTCATCCATCTGGGGATAAGTATCGGCGGGGAAATATTGGAGAGATGATCTGCTCTTTCCGGTCTCGACCTTAACGGAAGAATTGTCCTCCGTCTCGAAATCGACCTTCGTTCCCCTCATTTTTCTCAAAAGATCGGCGGTAAGCCTGCCGGGAAGAACTGCGGCGCCTTCTTCATCTATAACGGCGGGAATGAGCGTTTCTATCTGTACGGAGGAATCGGAGCATTTAAGATAAAGCTCGTTTCCGTAAGCGCTCAGATAGATGCCCTTCAATATAGGTGTTTCGACGTTTGGTGACAACGCTTTCGTAACGACTGCAAGCGCCTCGTTCATTTCTTTAAGGTCTGCGCAAAACTTCATTTTTCTCATGCTCCTTTATATGTCATCATTTATTATTACATCAGCAGCAGTAACAGCAGCTGCGGAAACTGCGGAAAACCCGTTTTTTACTTTCGTTCGTCAAGATTAATGCTTGTTGAAACAATGAAGATAAAAATGTGGAAAATAACGGATTTTTCCATATTTTCAATATTTTTACTGTTTTAGATTTCCATATCAGAGTTTTTAATATGGAAAACTATGAAAACCAGGCATTATTGGAAAGACGTTTCTTCCTCTTCGCCGTCATAGCCGCATGGAATGAAATTCTTTATAAGCTGAGCTATCCTGTCGGCTTTTTCTTCATGCGCGAGATGTCCTGCGTTCCTTACAAGGGTATAATTGACGTTGGGCATTACGGCGCGGAAGAGATTCGCCATATCGGGAGTATGCCATTTATCCTCGTTTCCCCAGAGAAGGAGGGTCGGCGCGTTAACGTCTCTCAGCGAATGGATCACTTCCTCATCGTCATAGCAGGTGACGCAGGTCCTTATAATGCGCTTTGAATCCGGATTTGCGATGGGCTTGTAATACTCGTTCACGAGATCGTCGGTATGATTTGTGAGATCGAAATAACACTCGCTCAGCATCTTTTTAACGGACTTGTAAGTGATAAGGCGGGAAGCGATACCGCCGAATATCCTGCTTTCAAGGGATTTGATGGAGGCGGGCATATCGGGAGTGATCCCGCCCGGGGAAAGGAGGACGATCCTTCCTACCCTTTGCGGATATCGCTTTGCGAAATTGATAACGTAACCGGCGCCCATTGAGAAGCCGAAGAGATGAGCGGTCTCCATCTCCATGGCGTCCATGAAACGTGCGATGAAATCCGCCATTTCATTGAGAGAATAGCCGAAATAATAGGGTTTTTCGGAATAACCGAAGCCTACCAGATCGATCGCGGTAACGCGGAATTTAGAGCTCAGCCTTGAGATGAGCTCACGGAATGTGTAGAGGGACTGCCCAACGGAGTGGATGAGCAGGATATCCTCGCCCTTTCCCTGCTGGAGATAATGTATCTTTACGGTTTCGTATTTGGAATTGATAGCGCGGATCGAGAGGCGCTTGCGTTCTGCCTCTTCCTCGCTGTAACGGGCTTCCTCAAGAGCGTTGTCGCGCGCGTTGATATCGTCTTCAAGCTGATCGTTGAGCTGATGAAGCTCTATCTCGAGCCTGTCGCATACGTTCTTCTGAGTGCGCCTGTCCCTTTCTGCCATCTGATAGGAGCTGTTGATGGAATCGAAAGCGGCTTTTTTGGTATTGTAGACCTTTTCGCTCTTTCTCATTATAGTGAGCTTGTCGTTCATGACCGAACGGCTCTTTTCCATCTCCTCGCGCGCGGTGAGAACATCCTCATGGCGGCGGCTGACGTCCGTTTCTGCGTTCAAAAGCGCCTTTTTGTTGTTTACAAGGTCGGCTTCCCTGTTCTTGACGTCCCTTGCGGCATACTCAACGTCGCCCTGGGATTTTTCAAAACTCGAGCTGACGGAGGAATACTTCGCCTGCGCTTCCGCCGCCTTTGCCTGGAGAGCTGCGGATCTTGCCTTAACGTCGTCAAGCTCCGCCTTGGAGGAATTCAATATCTCCCTGATCTTGTTGTATTCGACCTGCGCTGCATCGTTCGCTTCCTCGGCGTCCGAAAGCTCTTTCTCTGCGTTTTTCTTTGCGGCGTCGGCATTTTCCATGCGGGCGGCAGCTGCAGCGAGCTTTGAACGAAGCGAAGACGCCTTTGCCTTGAGAGCATCCTTATCGGCGCGGTCGGATTCCTTGACCAGGTTTTCTGCGTCGGTGAGCGCCTCAAGCACGGAAGCGTGATCGGATGCGGCCTTGGTGTATTCCTTTGCCGTGGAGACCACGTTCTTCTGAGCGTCGGAAAGGCGCTTGGCTTCCTTCTTGCTTATGGCAAGCCGCTCCGCCGCTTCCTCGGAAAGGGAATTGAAGCGAGCCGTTTTCTCGTTTTCCACAGCGGCGATATCCTTTGCTTCCTCCGCCGCTTTTTCGTAAAGCACGCGGGTCTCGGCAACCTCGCTCCTTGTGGAGGAAAGGCGTCCCTCATGGCGAACGCCGTCTTCCTTTGCGGCGGCAAGCGCGCTCTCCGCGCCGGAGAAATTGGCGCGGCAGTCGTTCAAAACGAGAAGCGCCGCGTTTTCCGCCTCAACTGCGGCGTTATATGCGGACTCCATCGCCTCGAAGGATTCTAACTTTACGGTGTAGATGCTGTTTTTTTCGTCAAAATCGGCGGCCGCCTTATCATAAGCGTCGCGCTTCTGATCGAGATCCGGCTGCATTGCCCGCTGCTGGGAGACGATATCCTCAAGTATTGCCTTGGCTTCGGTAAGCTCCTCCTCCTTCAAAGAGCGGAGCTTGGTGGTATTCTCCACGCGCTCCCTTGCTTTGGAGGCAAGGCGCGCCTTGTTATCCGCAACGTTTTTCGCGGTATGGGCGGCGTTCTTATCCCGGTTATGCTCGCGCACCTCGGAGCGGTCTACCGGCAGCTCCGAAGGCAGTTCGACGTTCACGAACTCGCCGGTATGCTCGTTATTCATAAACTTTTTAACTTCAAGAGAAAGGTTCATATTATACTACCGCGCCCCGTGAAGGGGCTTCCTTCCTTTCGGTGTGAAAATCATGTAAAAGGGCATAGCTACTGATTATATCCCAGTATTTTATTTTACCCGATTTATTGCCCGCGCGCAACTGTTTTTTTATTTTTTCGTCACATTATTAAAAAAAGGGAGTGCGTAAGAAGCTGATATGTGCTATAATAGGGAATAAAATTTTTGGAGAGGTATCCTTATGGCAGCATCACAGCCCGCGGCGAAAAGGGTCTACACAAGGAGAAGGGGAGTTCTTCTGCCCATATTCTCTCTGCCTGAAAAATACGGCGTCGGCACTCTCGGGAAAGAGGCGGAAGCCTTTATCGATATCCTTTCCGAATGCGGCGCATCGATATGGGCGATACTTCCCACGGGCGTTACCGGCTTCGGCGATTCCCCGTATCAGAGCTTTTCGAGCTTTGCGCTGAATCCGTATTTCCTCGACCTCGATTCACTTATAGAAGAAGGGCTTTTGACCGTTGAGGAATGCGGCGCGGTCGATTTCGGAAGCGATCCTTCGACGGTCGATTACGGCAAGCTCTATGAAAACCGGCTGCCCTTATTAATGACCGCGTACGCCCGCGCCGTCGACAGACCGGGCTATGACGAGGAAATGAAGGATTTCGAGGCGGCGTCCCCCTGGCTCGATGATTTTGCGCTTTTCATGGCGATAAAGGAGCACGAGGGAGGCAGGCCCTGGTACGAGTGGCCGGAAGGGCTCAAGCACCGCGATCCCGAAGCGATCGAAAAGATCCGGGAGAAGATCTCCTGCGAGATAGGTTTCCACAAATTCATCCAGTTGAAGCTCAGCGAAGGCTGGGAAAGGATCTCCCAGCACGCGCTCGAGAAGGGCGTGCTGATAATGGGAGACCTGCCCATCTACTGCGCTTACGATTCGGCGGATTGTTGGGCTTACAGACGGAATTTCCGTTTTGACGCGGACGGCAGACCCACCGAGGTCGCCGGCGTGCCCCCCGATTATTTCTGCGAGGACGGGCAGCTCTGGGGCAATCCCGTCTATGACTGGGAATATATGAAGGAGGACGGCTTCTCCTTCTGGATGGCGCGCTTAAGGCGCGCGGCGGAGCTTTACGGAATACTCCGCATAGACCATTTCCGCGGCTTCGCCTCATATTACGCCGTGCCCGCCGGGGCGCCGAACGCCCGGAACGGCGAATGGAAAAAGGCGGAAGGGCGCAGGCTCTTCAAATTGGCGGAGGAGCAGGGGCTTCCCGTCGAAATAGTGGCGGAGGACCTCGGCTTTATCACGAGGGACGTTAAGCTGCTTCTTTCCGGCACGGGCTTCGCCGGGATGCAGGTGATGGAGTTCGCCTTCGACGGCGACCGCAAAAATCCCCATAAGAACAAAAAATGGGACGGCGACGCGGCGACGCTCAAGAACAAGATCGCCTACACGGGCACTCACGATAATCCTCCCCTTGCCGAGTGGTGGGAGAGTACCGACGAAAAGACCCGGAAATACGCTCAAAAATACGCGGGGACGAAGGATCTTCCGCGCGGTATAGTCAAGGCGACGGTCGACTGCGACGCAAGGTACGCGATCATTCCCGCGCAGGATATTCTGCTTCTCGGCAAAGGGACGAGGATGAACACACCCGCGACGGACTCCGGCAACTGGTGCTGGAGGATGACTAAGGCGGAGGAAAAGGAACTCGCTTCCCGCCTAAAGGAATTACTTGAAAAATGAAAGGGGCCCCGAAAGGGGCGGGTGATAAATTATGTTGATGGATGCAAGAGGCATTGTCAGAAGGGCGGAGGAGGAGCTTCGCAGCGAGTATCTCGTCGAGCTCAATGAAGCGACCGTTCCGCAGATCCACAGGGCGCTTTCGAACGCGGTCATGTACGCCATGAGCGACGATTGGCGCAGGTCGAGACGTTCTCACGAGCAGACGAGGCGCGCGTATTATCTCTCCGCCGAGTATCTGACCGGGCGCATGGTATTCAACAACCTGTATTCGCTCGGTCTGCTCGAAGAGGTGACGAGGCTTTTGAAGCTTCGCGGCGTCGATATAAACGTTATGGAGGATATCGAGGACTGCGCCCTCGGCAACGGCGGCCTCGGCAGGCTTGCCGCCTGCTTCCTCGACAGCGCGGCGACGCACGATCTGCCGCTCGACGGCTACGGCTTAAGGTATAAATTCGGTCTTTTCAAGCAGGATTTCCAAGACGGCTACCAGAGGGAGCTCGCCGATAACTGGCAGAAGCAGGGCGATCCGTGGAGCCGCCGCAGGGACGATAAATCCGTCGTGGTGGAATTCCTCGGTCAGAAGGTTATGGCGGTCCCGTACGATATGCCCATAATCGGCTATGATACGGAGAACGTCGGCACGCTGCGCCTCTGGCAGTCCGAGCCGATCGAGGAGCTCGATTTCGGCCTCTTCAACGCGCAGGAATACGCCCTTGCGGTGAGGGAGAAGAACCAGGTGGAGGATATCACCCGCGTGCTCTATCCCAACGACTCGACCGAGGCGGGCAAGAAGCTGCGCTTAAAGCAGCAGTATTTCCTTTCCTCCGCATCCATGCAGGATATCGTAAGGCGCTATAAGCGCGTCCGCGGGAACGACTTTACGGGCTTTGCCGCGCACTGCGCGGTGCAGCTTAACGACACCCATCCCACTATCTCGATACCGGAGCTCATCCGCATCCTCATGAAGGAAGGGCTTGAGTTCGAGGCGGCGCTCGAGACCGCAAAGCAGACGTTCAGCTACACCAACCACACGCTGATGAGCGAGGCGCTCGAAAAATGGAACTGCGACCTTATACGCGCCGTCGTGCCCGAGATGATGGATATCATCGTAAGGATCGACGAAGCCCTCCGTACGGAGCTTCGCGCGAAGGGCGTCGGCGAAAACAGGATCAACGCCATGCGCATCGTCGACGGCGAGCTCGTCCATATGGCGCGGCTCGCGGCGTACGTTTCCACCTATATAAACGGCGTTGCGGAGATCCATACCGAGCTTCTTAAAAAGAGCGTGCTTTCCGACTGGTACGCCGTGTACCCCGAAAGGTTCAGGAACATGACCAACGGCATCACCCAGCGCCGCTGGCTGGGGCTCTGCAATCCGGAGCTTACCGAGATGCTGATGGATCACATCGGCGGCGGCTTCATAACCGACCTTTCCGAGATAGCGAAGTTCCGTCCCTTTATAAATGAGGAAAACATCAAGCGCTTCCGCACCGTAAAGCAGCACATGAAGGCAAAGCTCTCCCGCATAATCGCGGATAAGGAGGGCGTGCACATACCTTCCGATTTCGTGTTCGACGTGCAGGTCAAGCGCATGCACGAGTATAAGCGTCAGCTCATGAACGCGCTCTCGATCATGTATATCTATTATAATGTTAAGGAAGGCAAGCTCCCCGATATGCCCGCAACGGCGTTCATATTCGGCGCGAAGGCGGCTCCCGGCTACATTATGGCGAAGAACATAATCAAGTACATCAATGATATCGCCGCCGTCATCAACAACGATCCCGCAGTGAAGGACAAGATGCGCGTCGTGTTCGTCAAGAACTACAACTGCTCCTATGCGGAGCATATAATCCCCGCCGCCGATATCTCGGAGCAGATCTCCCCCGCGGGCACGGAGGCTTCCGGCACGGGCAACATGAAGCTGATGCTCAACGGCGCGGTCACGCTCGGAACTTACGACGGCGCGAATATCGAGATCGTGCGCGAGGCGGGCGAGGAGAACAACTACATATTCGGCGCGAGGGTCGATGAGATCGAGCGCGTGCGTCCCGATTACCGCCCGATCGACATCTACAATTCGGACGAGGTGGTCAGGAAGGCGGTCGATTCGCTCGTCAACGGCACCGTCGCCAAGACGGACGATTCCGTGCGCGTGCTGCGCGAGATCTACAATTCCCTCCTTTACGGCGACTGGCGCAAGCCCGATTATTACTTCAGCCTCTACGATCTGCACGGCTATATCGATATGAAGCTCCGCGCGATCTACGACACGAAGGACGCGGACGCCTTCGCGAGGAAGTGCCTGAACAACGTCGTTTCGGCGGGCAAGTTCTCGTCCGACCGCACGATAGCCCAGTACGCGAGCGAGATCTGGCATATCGAAAAGATAGAGGAGCTTTAATAAAACAGGAAAAGGAGCGGCCTCCGCCGCTCCTTTCGGTTACCGACAGAGCCGGGCGAAGGAATATCGCCCGACTTTTTTCGAAAAAAGGTTGACATCTGTTATCCAATGGTGTATCATAAAATCAAGATAACAAATGTTATCCATTTGTTTCAAGGAGAACGGTATGGAAAAGATTAATCTTTCAGACGGAGAATGGAAGCTCATGAACCTTCTATGGGGAAGGCAGCCGCTGACGATAGGAGAAATGGTATCGGCGTTAAAGGGCGATACCGATTGGAGCAAAGCGACCGTGAACATGATGCTTTTGCGGCTTGAGGAAAAGGGCGCGGTAAAGGCAGAGACAGGAGGAAGACGCAAGATCTTCTATCCGCTTCTGGATCGCGAGAACGCCGTCATACAGGAGGCGGAAAACACCCTCAAAAAAATCAAAACAGGCGGCATCGGCCTGCTCATAAGCACGATGGCAAAACAGTCGGAGCTTACCGAGGAGGAGATAGACGAGCTTTATCTCATGCTTAAGAAGGGAGCGGTCAAGCAGTGAATGCGATAGTATGGGCGGCTTCGTCAAGCGTGCTCATTGCCGCTGTGCTCCTGACCCGGGCGGTATTCGGAAAAAAGATGCGGCCCGGTTTACGCTATGCAATGTGGGCGCTGGTGCTGATAAGGCTGCTGGTGCCGGTCTCGATCTTTTCAAGTCCCGTCAGCGTAGGCGGAACACTTGAAAAGACGGAGGTCGGCAGGGACGTCATAGCCGTTTCCGGTCTTAAAAGCGTATCCCAAAGCAGGACCGGCGCCGTGACCGCCGTTGTTTCTGGCGCGCATGCAGCCGGCGGGGAAGAGGTCGTTATACTTGACGCGTCCCCTGAAAGCATCCCAAGGCTGCAGAAAACCATCCGCGTGAGGGATATTCTTCGGATCGTGCGGTATACCGGAACGGCGCTTACAGCCGTTTATTTCGCAGCGGTGAACATAAGCTTTTTTCTGAGGCTCAGAAGAAGGCGCGTGCCTGTTTCCTCGGGATTGCCGTGCAGAGTTTATTTCGTGGAGGGGATAGAGTCCTCGTGCCTGTTTATGAACGCCGTGTACGTGCCGAAGGAAACGGCGCAGGATGAGGAAAAGCTCAGTTGTGTTCTTGCGCACGAGCTTTCGCATCGCGCCCACGGCGATCCGTTTTTCGCGCTGCTGCGGTGTGCCGCGATCGCGCTTCACTGGTATAATCCCCTCGTATGGGCGGCGGCCTTCGTTTCAAGGCGGGACAGCGAGCTGTTTGCGGACGCCGGCGCGATCAAAAGGCTTGGCGAAGACAGGCGGGTGGAGTACGGAAAAACGCTCATCGCTCTGACGGTCAAACCAAAGACCGAGGCGAACATAGTATGTACCGCCACCGCAATGACGAACGGTAAAGCGGAGCTCAAGGCAAGGATCGGCAGCCTTGCTGTCGTGCGGCGATCGTTGGCCGCGGCAGTTGCCGCGATCATGCTGTCGCTGACTGCGGCGGGCTGCACGTTTGCGGGCGGCCGGATCGGCATGGATGCATATAAAACGGCGCCGAAGGAAGGGGAGGTCGAGATCGACACGGCGCTTTACGTTCCCGACGATGCTCCGGACACCTGGTTTGCGGAAGAGGCTTGGAAGCTCGTGCGGGAGATCTGCGATATGTATCGGCTTTCGATCCAAAAGGACGGCTTCGACGTATCGGTACAGGACGACTGGAACGTTTCGGAGGTCCGATTCGGCGGAGAAGAGGATCATTTGGTAGAGGTCTATTTCACAAAGGACGAAAACGGCGTTAGCAGGATAGCAGGCTGTTCTCTCAATATCCTCGTTGATTCCATTTGGGATCAGGAGCAGGATGCACAGGCGGGCATTGATCTGGGCTCGCACATCATTCGGGTGGTAAAGCCCGAGGAATTCAACTCCGTTCGTGCTTCGGAGGATGAAAGCGACGAGATCTGCGCCGTGCGCTATGCCGCGGGCAAGGCGGCGGAAATGCTGATGAAGGTTCAGGGCGAGCTCGCCTGCCGAGGGGCGAGGGTGCTCTCCGTGCGGGAGCCCAATGCGGAGCTCGGCCGGTCGGAAAGGTACTCTGCGGAGATAGCTGTTTTTCCCGAGAACGCGGACAGCTTTTGCGCCTCCTCTCTGGGATGCGGCAGCAGTGCTTTTTACACCGGGAACGAATATCCCGAATGCAGGCTCTGGCTCGTGCGTGAAATAACCGCCGAGGCAATGGTAAACAGCGACGGGACGGTAACGGTTTATCTGTCCCTGCCGAAGATAAACATATAAAGGAGGCATAAAAATGTCAACGATCAAAAGGTTTTTTGTAATTACGCTCGCGTTAATGCTCACTTTGGCGGCCGCTTCCTTTGCGGGCTGTACCCACAACGGAAGACCCGATGCTGCGGAGAAGCCGGAAAAGCCTCCCGAGATGACCGCGGCGCCCGCGGGGGAAACGGATCCTTTGCCCGAGGCGTCCGCCGCGCCAACGGATGAGCCGGAACCGACGTCCGATAACGCGTTGGATCAGCGCCCCGTGGGTCTTCCCGAGGGAACGGTCACGGGGGGCGCCGATCTTTGTATCGAGCTCGTGAGCGGAGAGACGGTGAATTGCGATATCGACGGCGACGAAAGGCTCGACACGTTGCTTTTCAACGACATCAGCGAGGCGGGAGACGACCGCCATTTCATGGTGACCGTTTCAAGGGGCGCCTGCCCTGACGAACAGGAATCTTTGGAAGCGTTCAGCATAGAGGGGCATGCATGGATCGTCGATTGCGATCTCGATGACGGAAGGCTCGAGATAATACTGACGGATGACGGCGAGAGCGGAGATCCTTCGAGCAGCGTGATGCGGGTCGACGCGGCGGGGAAGGAGATCGAGATATTCCGTATCCCCGGCGTCATCATAGATGAGGAAAGCCCCTTCACGTCTGAAAACGGCTTCCGCACGATCTCGGAGACGGGTCTTATGGGCTCGCAGTTTATAGAGTCCCACATGCGCATCGGCGCGGACGGTCCCGAGCTTACGGAGGAGGGCTGGCGCTTTACGGAGGTAGGGGCAGGTTATGAAGCAAGGAAGGAGCTTACGGCAACGCTTTTGGATAATAACGGCGAGCCCGCGGGCGAAGCTGTCATTGCCAAGGGCGAACGGGTCAGGCCCGTTCTCACCGACGGAGAATATGCAAGGCGCTCCACGTATGTCGTGCTCGAGCTCGAGGACGGAAGCCGCGTTCGTATGGACGTAACGTTTAATGAAGAGACCTATCAGGTCATGCTTAACGGCGAGGAACAGTTTGCCTGCTTCCGTCTTCCGGACGAGGGTTGACCTGCGCAAATATATCTTGATTTCCTTAAACAATGCGTTTATAATATCCCCGAAATAAGCACCAAGGAGGTATTTATCATGGAGATCAATAAGAATATGACTATCGAAGAGATCATCTCGGTCGATCGCGGCATCGCGAATATACTCATGGCGAGCGGCATGCACTGCCTCGGCTGCGTCATGGCGAGCGGTGAAAACCTCGAGCAGGCCTGCGCCGTTCACGGCATCGACTGCGACCAGCTCGTCGGCACCATCAACGATTGGCTCGCGTCCAAGAACGCGTAAATCACAAGCATGAAACGAGCGCTCAAGGGCGCTCGTTTTTTGAAGGGGAACAATATGGAACTCAATAAGAACATACTCTATTCCGCGGAAGTCGCGGAGGCGATAACGAACGGCAGACCCGTGGTCGCGCTCGAATCGACGATCATTTCACACGGTATGCCGTATCCCAAAAACGTGGAGACCGCCAAAAACTGCGAGCGTATCGCGCGCGAGAACGGCGCCGTCCCCGCGACCTGCGCCATACTCGGCGGCAAGCTCTGCGTCGGGCTTGACGACGAACAGCTCGAATATCTCGGTAAGACCGGTCCCAAGGTCATAAAGGCGAGCCGCCGCGATATCGCGGTCATCGCGTCGAAGGGTGAAGACGGCGCATTGACCGTCGCCGGAACTATGATACTCGCCGCCATGGCGGGCATAAAGGTGTTCGCCACGGGCGGCATCGGCGGCGTGCACAGGGGCGCGGAGGTCACGATGGATATCTCCGCAGACCTGGAGGAGCTGGGAAGGACCTCCGTCACCGTGGTCTGCGCCGGCGCGAAGAGCATACTCGATATAGGGCTCACGCTCGAATACCTCGAAACGAAGGGCGTGCCCGTCATAGGCTATCGTACCGACGAAATGCCCGCGTTCTATACGAGGAGCTCCGGCTTCGGCGTCGACTACCGCATGGAGACTCCGGAGGAGATCGCCGCCGCCGTTTCCGCAAAGGAAAGGCTCGGCATAGCGGGCGGCACGCTTGTCGTGAATCCCGTGCCCGAGGAGTACTCGATGGACAAGGCGAAGATCGACGCCGTTATCGAGGCGGCGGTCGAAAAGGCGAATGCCCTCGGCATAAAGGGCAAAAAGATAACGCCCTTCCTCCTTGCCGAGATCAAGGACGTCACCGGCGGCGAAAGCCTCGATACCAATATCGCGCTCGTCTACAACAACGTGCGGCTCGCCGCGAAGATCGCGTGCTGCATGAACTGATATAAGGAGGCAAATATGCAGAGAGTCTATGATTTTTTGAAGAAGGCGGGGGTCTATTACATCGCCACCGTCGATAACGGTATGCCGAGGATCCGTCCGTTTGGCACGGTCAATCTGTTCGAGGGCAGGCTCTATATCCAGACCGGCCGCAGGAAAGCGGTCGCCCGCCAGATAAAGGCGGATCCGCATATAGAGATATGCGCCATGTGCGAGGGCACGTGGATAAGGCTCTCCGCCGAGGCGGTGCTTGACGATCGGATCGAGCCGCAGGAGAGCATGCTTGAGGCATATCCTTCGCTCCGCGGCATGTATGCCCCGGGCGACGGCAATAACGAGGTCTATTACCTTAAAAACGCGACGGCGGTGTTCAACACCTTCGGCAGCGAGCCTGAGACGGTCACGTTCTGAGATAATACGAAAAACGCTCTTCGGGATATCCCGAAGAGCGTTTTATTATGCTTTTCAGTTCGCTTTCGTCTCGCAGTAGATGCAGCGGTAGACCTTATGCTCGCGGTCGGTGAGCTTGAAGATATGCTCTATCTCCTGCTCGCAGGAGGTGATGCAGCGGGGGTTCTTGCACTTGATGACGTTGACGAGCCTCTCGGGCATCTCGATATTGCGCTTCTCGACGAGCACGCCGTCCTTGATTATGTTGATCGTTGCGCCGGGATCGACGAAGCCGATCACGTCGAGGTTCACGGGGATGTCCGCGTCGACCTTGATGATGTCCTTGCGGCCCATTTTGCGGCTGATGACGTTCTTTATGATGGCGACGGAGCAGTCAAGCTCGCCAAGGCCCAAAAGCTCATAGAGTTTCATGCCGTTGCCGGCGGTGATGTGGTCGATAACAATGCCGTTGCTGATGGAATCGATATTCATGGTGTTTCTCCCTTCCTGTTACTGGATCTTGCCGGCTTCTTTGAGGAGCTTCAGTATGAGCGCCTCGCGCATGTACTTGCCGTTAAGGACCTGCTTGAAATAGCAGGCGCGCGGATCGTCGTCGACGGCGACGCTGATCTCGTTGACTCTGGGCAGGGGATGGAGGATCGCAAGATCCTTCTTCGCGGTCTTGAGCTTGTCCACGGTGAGTATGTAGCTGTCCTTCAGGCGGAGATAATCCTCTTCGTTGAAGAAGCGCTCACGCTGTACGCGGGTCATGTAGAGTATGTCGAGCTCCGGCATAACGGACTCGAGATCGGTGGTCTGCACGTAGGGGATGCCCTTCTGCTGGAGGACGTCCTTCTTAACGTAGGAGGGGACCTTCAGCTCCTCGGGGCTGATGAGCACAAACTTGTTGCCCTCGTAACGGCTCATGGCGTTGATGAGGGAATGCACGGTGCGCCCGAACTTAAGGTCGCCGCATACGCCGATGGTAAGGTGGTCGAAGCGCCCCTTCTCGCGCCAGATGGTGAGAAGGTCGGCAAGCGTCTGCGTGGGGTGGCAGTGACCGCCGTCGCCCGCGTTGATAACGGGGATGGTGGCGTTCTTCGCCGTGACGTATGCCGCGCCCTCCTTGGGGTGGCGGATGGCGATGATGTCGGTGTAGCAGGAGACGGTCTTCGCGGTGTCGGCGACGCTCTCGCCCTTCGCGGCGGAGGAGGTCCCCGCGCCGGTCACGGAGATGACGTTTCCGCCCAGCTCGTACATAGCGGCCTCAAAGCTCATGCGGGTCCTTGTCGAGGGCTCGAAGAAGAGGGAGGCGAGCTTTAAGCCGTGGCAGGCTTGGGCGTATTTGGCGGGGTTCGCGATGATGTCCTCTGCAGTGGCGATGAGCTCGTCAAGCTCTTCCACGGTGAGGTCAAGGATGTCGATCAGGCTTTTCATATCTTAAATTCCTTTCGGTTGATTTTTCTTGTTTAGCCTTCCCCTCGGCGGGGAAGGCGTCAGCCCGGGGCTGACGAATGAGGGGTGTACGCATACTGTGAACTATGTCCCCGCAAGCCTTCCCCTCGGTGGGGAAGGCGTCAGCCCGGGGGCTGACGAATGAGGGGTATATAATTCCTATGAAATTCCCTTTGGGAATTTCAACTCTATTTGATCCAGCTCTCGTCCGAGGGGTCGTTCCTGAACTTTATAAGCCGTTCCACGTCGCCGGGAGCGATATAGCCCTCCTCGGCGGCGACGCGGGCGATCACGTCGAAATTCGTGAGCGAGGTGTTTTCGACGTTCGCGGCGGCAAGGCGCTCAAGCCCCTTCTTCATGCCGTAGGTGAATATCGAGACCACGCCGAGGACGTCCGCCCCCGCTTCGCGCAGTACGTTCACCACCTCGATAACGCTGCCGCCGGTGGATATGAGATCCTCTACGACGACGACCTTCTGTCCCTTTTCGAGCCTGCCCTCGATCTGGTTCTGCCTGCCGTGGTCCTTCGCGCCGGAGCGGACGTACCCCATGGGCAAGTCCATTATGTGACCGGTGATCGCGGCGTGCGCGATGCCCGCGGTGCTTGTCCCCATAAGCACTTCAACGTCGGGATATTTTTCCCTTATGACGGAGGCGAGGGAGTTTTCAACGTCGTTCCTGACCTCCGGAGCGGTGAGCGTCAGGCGGTTGTCGCAGTAGACGGGGCTCTTTATGCCGCTCGCCCAGGTAAAGGGCTCGTCCGGACGGAAGAAGACGGCGCGGATCTTAAGAAGATCCTTTGCGATGAGCTCATTGATTTCCATTTTTCAGCGTTCCTTTCGTGCTTTTATCAGTCGGTAAATTCTCTCAAACAGCGCTCGTACGCCGCGACGGGATCTGCTGCGGCGGTGATCGGGCGGCCGACGACAATGTAGTCGGAGCCGATCGCCTTGGCGTCCGCGGGGGTCATAACGCGCTTCTGGTCGCCTTTTTCGCCCTCCGCAAAGCGTATGCCGGGAGTGACGGTCAAAAATCCCGCGCCGCACGCGTCGTGCACCTTCCGCGCCTCGAGCGGGGAACAGACGACGCCGTCGAGCCCCGCGTTCTTCGCGGTCACGGCGTAGTGCATGACCACCTCGTCGATGGGCTTTTCGATGAGCAGGTCGCGCTCCATCGATTCCTGATCGGTGCTCGTGAGCTGCGTGACGGCGATGAGGAGCGGGCGCGTGCCGTCCTCCCTCGTCAGTCCCTCGAGCGCCGCCTTCATCATCGCGGTCGTGCCCGCGGCGTGAAGATTGACTATATCCGCGTCAAGGCGGGAGAGCACCGCCATCGCCTTTTTGACGGTGTTGGGTATGTCGTGCAGCTTGAGATCGAGGAATATCTTATGCCCGCGGCGCTTGATCTCCCTTACGATATCGGGTCCCTCGGCATAATAAAGCTCCATGCCGATCTTGACAAAGGGCTTTTTCTCAAGCCCCGAGAACTTGTCAAGGAATGAAAAAGTGGCTTCCGCGCTTGAAAAATCGCATGCTACAATAACGTCCCTGCCCATGAAAAACCTCCTTAATGCGCCTTTCCTATTATATCGTTCAAATCGTTTATACCGTATTTTTCCATCGCGGCGGGAAGCGCCTCGACGATCTTCTTTGAGGCGTACGGGTCGACGAGATTCGCGGCGCCGACCTCCACCGCAGAGGCGCCAGCCATCATCATTTCGATGACGTCCTCCGCGCATGAAACGCCGCCCATGCCGACGACGGGTATCCCGACCGCCTTCGATACCTGGTAGACCATGCGCAGCGCCACGGGGAATATCGCGGGGCCGGAGAAGCCGCCCATGGTGTTCGCGATCACGGGCCGCCCGGTCTTAAGGTCGATCCTCATGCCGAGGAGCGTGTTGATAAGGCTTATGCCGTCTGCACCCGCCCGCTCGCACGCCTTGGCTATCGCAGCGATATCCTTTACGTTCGGAGAAAGCTTGATAATGACGGGCTTTGTCGTGACCGCCTTTACCGCCCGCGTTACCTCCGCCGCGGCGTCGGGCTCGGTGCCAAAGCTCATGCCGCCGCCGTGCACGTTGGGACAGCTTACGTTTACCTCCAGCCAGCCGACCTGCTCCTCCCTGTCAAGAAGCGCGCAGGTATAGGCGTAATCCTCCACCGAAAAGCCGGAGACGTTCGCCATGACGGGCTTGTGAAAGACCTTTTTGAGCTTGGGAAGCTCCTCGTTTATTACGGCATCCACGCCCGGGTTCTGGAGCCCCACGGCGTTGATCATGCCGGCGGTGCATTCCGCGATGCGCGGAGTGGGGTTGCCGAAGCGGCTTTCCCTCGTCGTGCCCTTGAAGGAGAACGTGCCGAGGCAGTTTATATCGTAAAGCTCCGCGAATTCATAGCCGAAGCCGAACGTGCCGGAGGCGGGAATAACGGGATTATCGAGCGTTATGCCGAGAAGGTCGACCTTGGTGTTTACCATAAGAGCGCCTCCTTCTTAAATACCGGACCATCCTTGCAGACGCGCTTCGCGCCCGATCTTGTCATCATGGAGCAGCCCATGCATGCGCCGAAGCCGCAGCCCATGCGCTCCTCAAAGCTCATTTCGCCGGGGATATCCGCGGCGCGGTAAAGCGCCTTGAGCATGGGCAGGGGCCCGCAGGCGTAGAAATAGTCCGCGTCCTCGGGCAGCGCGTCCGTTACGAAGCCCTTTATGCCGCAGCTCCCGTCCGCGGTCGTGACCGTCACGCGGCAGCCGAGGGAGGCGAATTCGTTTTCATAGAATATCTCGTCCCGCGTGTTGAAGCCCAGCACGACGGAAACGGATTTTCCTTTATTTATAAGCTCTTTTGCAAGGTAATAAAGCGGCGGCACGCCGACGCCCCCGCCGACGAGGAGCGGCTTTTCGGCGCTTGCCTCGAGATCGTACCCGTTGCCGAGACAGGTCAAAACGTCGAGCTTTTCGCCAATGGGAAGCCTCGTCATAAGCTCCGTGCCCCTGCCGACGACCTTGTAGATCAGCGTCAGGGTATCGCCCTCCGCGCAGCAAACGGAGATGGGCCGCCTCAAAAACAGCCCGGGAAGGCTCACTTCGGCGAACTGACCGGGTCTGTTCGCGCCGATATCGCCCCTTAGCCTCATGCGGTAAACGCTTGAGGTGAGCGGCGCGTTTTCGGTCACAGTCAATATCGTCTGCTTCATTTGGTATAAACCGTCCTTCCGTCGTGTACGGTCATAAGGCAGCGGCCGAGGACCTTCCATCCCGCGAACGGGGAGGCCTTTCCCATCGAAAGGAACCCGTCGGGATCGATCGCGTATTCTTCGGAAAGGTCCCAAAGCGCCCAGTCGCCGTTTGAGAGCGCGAGCCCGAAGCGCTCGCGCGGGTTCGTTACGAGCAGTTCAAGAAGCCGATCCATCCGGATAACGCCCTTTTTCACAAGATGGGTGTAGACGAGCGGGAACGCGGTCTCTATGCCGACTATCCCGAACGGGCTCTTTTCAAGCCCGCGCGCCTTTTCCTCCGCGGAATGCGGGGCGTGGTCGGTCGCGATCATGTCGATCGTGCCGTCGGCTAGCCCCTCGAGCAGCGCCTCGCGGTCCTCGCGCGAGCGGAGCGGCGGATTCATCTTGAAGCGTCCGTCCTCGATAAGATCGTTTTCGTCCAGCAGAAGGTAGTGCGGCGCAGTCTCGCAGGTCACGTTCACGCCGGATCTTTTCGCGTCGCGAATGAGCTTAACGCTCTCCTTCGCGGAGACGTGGCAGACGTGATATTTTACGCCGGTCTCGGCGGCGAGCTTCAGGTCGCGCTCGATTGGCTTCCATTCGGAAGCGGAGCATATCCCGCGGTGCCCGTGCGCGGCGGCGTAGCGCCCGTCGTGGATATAGCCGCCGTGGAGCAGGCTTTCGTCCTCGCAATGGGCGGCAAGCACCTTGTTAAGGGAGGCGCAGCGCGCCATCACCTCGCGCATCATGCCCGCGTCCTGCACGCCTTTACCGTCGTCCGAAAAGGCTATGACGAGGGGTGCCATCCCCTCAAGATCCGCGCTGACGCGTCCCTTTTCGCCCTCGGTCAGCGCGCCGTACGGGCGGACGGATATGACCGCGTCCCGGTTTATCAGCTCAAGCTCCTCGTTCAAATGGGGCACGCTGTCCGGAACGGGGTTCAGGTTCGGCATCGCGAAAACCTCGGTATAGCCGCCGCGGGCGGCGGCGAGGGAACCCGTTTTTATCGTTTCCTTATAAGAAAAACCCGGCTCGCGAAAATGCACGTGCACATCGCAGAAGCCGGGAAATATGACTGTTTCACCGTCGGAAGAGGGAATGACGCACCCCTCGGGAATGATGGGCTCAAACCCGGGAATGACGCTGCTTTTCAATACGCTCGCTTTAAGCATCTGCCGCCTCCGATCAAAAATAAAAGCTCCGCCGGGTATGGCAGAGCGCACAGCTTCAAAACACGGTATCACCTATACCGGAGCAGTTCGTCTTGCCGATATCCCGTATCGCCTTAAAGACCATAGATTATTGTATCACACCGCGCGCCGCTTGTCAAACCGTTTGAGCGGTATATTTGAGCGGATCAATCCCTTTTCTCTCTCTCCAAAAAATGCTTCGCTTCCTTCTCGAGCTTGCCGTGCCCGGTCATGTTCTTGCCGACGAGCAGGCGGGCAGGGCGGGTGTTGCCCTCCGCAAGGGCGTCGAGAGCGAACGCTTTTTTTATCTCCGCCGTCGGCTCGTCAAAGCCGAGGGAGGCGTTCATCGGGCAGACCTGCTGGCAGATCTCGCAGCCCAGGTGCGTTTTTTGTATGCCGTAGACCCATTCGGGGTAATCGGCGCCGTCCATATAATGCCGCATGCACCTGGTCACGTCATAGCCCGCGGCGGTTATCGCGTGCGCGGGGCAGGCTTTTTCGCAGGCGCGGCAGGTATCGCAGAAGCTCTTTTCCGAAAGGGAGTATTCCTCGGGAGCGAACGGTTCGCCCAAAAGAAGGGACTGGAACGCGATCCGCGTGCCATAGGGCGGCACGGCTATGAGCGAGCTTTTCAAGGGGATCCCGACGCCGAACTTTACCGCAAGCTGCTTTATGGGCACCTCCCGCCGGAGAACCGGCAAGCCCTCCGCCTCGAGCTGTTTGGCAAGGGCAACGCTCGCGTGGTACGAAAGATTGCTGTTGATATAATAGGAAGGTATGCGCTCCTCCTTCGGGTAGGGCTTATACGCCCACACCAAAAGCGCCGCTGCCTTTACCCAGGGAATATCGGCGGTGTTCCATACTATATGCGGTTCGTCGTCATGCGCGGGAAGCTCCGGCGGGGGAAGCAGGAATACCTCCTTAAAGCCGAGTGACCGAGCAAGGCGTTTGAGCTCAGAATTATCCATATGATGATTATACCACGCGGGAGGAGATCCGCAAGGGAGGAATACCCAAAATATATTGCGTTTATGGGAAAAATCCACTTGACAGCAAAGGCAGGGTATGTTATTCTACCGCTTGGCAATTAAATATCCGCCGTAGACAGCCGGTGCTTTGGGGCGTTTGCCCCGGGCTTAATATCCTGCCGAGGTGAAGATCATATAAACCGGGGGCGGTCTATGCCCTTCGGGAATCAGAATTCTTCATTCCCCTGTCGAAAGCGGCACGGGGATATTTTATTGTTAATCTGTCAATAAGGAGGAAATCCAATGGCAAACGCTTCTATTATCGCTCAGAAGGAACAGCTGGTCTCGGAGATCGCCGAGAAGCTCCAGAAGGCGCAGTCCGTTATCGTTTTCGATTACCGCGGACTCACCGTCGCGGAGGTAACAGCCCTTCGCGCGGAGATGCGCAAGGCGGGCAACGAGTACGTTGTTGTTAAGAACTCCATGGTCGAGCGCGCCTGCGAAAAGATCGGTCTTGACGAGTCCGTTAAGGAAATGCTCAAGGGTCCGTCCGCTTTCGCTATCGGCTATGATGACGCCGTATCTCCCGCCAAGGTCCTCAAGGACACTGTCAAGAAGCTCAAGAAGTGCGAGATCAAAGGTGGTATCGTAAACGGTAAGGTCACCGATGCAGCCGGTATCGACGCTCTCGCTGAGCTGCCCCCCAAGGAGGTTCTCATTGCCCGCATGCTCGGCAGCATGATGAGCCCCATCAGCGGTCTTGCGATCGTTCTCGATCAGATCGCCAAGAAGAACGGCGGAGAGACCGCCGAAGCAGCCGCCGAATAATTTCGGCTTGACTCGGGGCAAAGCCCCCAACAAATTCAAAAACATCTAAATCTTTAGGAGGAAATTATCATGTTTAACAAAGAGCAGTTTATTGCCGACATTAAGGCTATGACCGTTCTCGAGCTCGCCGACCTCGTTAAGGCCCTCGAGGAGGAGTTTGGTGTATCCGCAGCCGCTACCGCCGTCGCCGTCGCCGGTCCCGCCGCCGCCGCTGAGGAAGTTGAAGAGAAGACCGAGTTCGACGTAGTTCTCAAGAGCTTCGGTGCTGAGAAGATCAAGGTCATCAAGGTTGCCCGTGAGCAGCTGGGTCTTGGTCTTAAGGAAGCCAAGGACATCGTTGACGGTGCTCCCTCCACCCTTAAGGAAGGCGTTTCCAAGGAAGACGCCGAGAAAATCGCCGAGGCCTTCAAGGCTGCCGGCGCCGAGGTCGAGATCAAGTAATTTCGATTTAAGCAAACGCATAATAACGGATCCGCGGAAAGCCGCGGGTCCGTTTTTTTGCAAAAAAAGCACGGCTGTCTTGGGCGCCGTGCTTAATGTTTATCGGGTCATTCCGCGAGCGCGAGCATCGCGTCGGCGATCATGTGCGCGTCGAACATAAGGTCATCGATCGAGATCATCTCGTTCGGCATATGCACGGGGGAGGGATGACCGGGGATCTCGCAGCCGAACGCGACGGCGTTCTTGAATGCGCGCGCGTAGGTGCCGCCGCCTATCGCAAGGGGCGCGAGGCGCTTGCCGGAACGGGCGGCGTAAACGTCGAGCAGCTTCGAAACGAGCTCGCTCGTGGGGGGAACGTAAAGTCCGTCCTGCTGATGGACGTGCTTTACCTCCATGCCGAGCGCCTTCTCCTCGGCAGCCTTGACGTCGTCAGCGGAGAGGGAGATGGGATGGCGCACGTCGATCTTGAAATCCGATATGCCGTTCTCGTCCCAGTCGATAACGCCGGGGTTTAATGTCAGGCGGCCGGAGGCGTCGGTAACGTCAAGCCCCATGCTCTCGCCGTGCAGACCCATGCCGAGCGCATCGTGCATGCGGGCGATCACAGCGCCGTCCTCGCCGTCGAGCCCGAGCCTGTCGAGCAGTACGAACGCCGCCTGCAGGCTGTTCTTGCCGGCTTCGGGCATGGAGGCGTGCGCGTCGAGACCGATCACGGTGACGGACGAACCGCCGTCCTTTTCCTCTATCTCAAACGTGAAATCATCGAGCCCCGCGCTCTCCGCCGCGCCGCGGACCTTATCTGCGGCGACGGGTACGAATATCTCCGTGCGGCCGGGGACCACGTTGGGTCTTGTGCCCGCCTTGATGCGGAGCCTGCTCGGGAAATGCTTCTCGAAGGTGGTGTGGAGAATGCCCTTTTCGGAATTGACGACGGGGTATTCGCCGTCCGGAGTGAAGGCGAGCGTGGGCGCCTCGCCGTGCTCCTTATAATATGCCATGCAGCCCCAGCCGGTCTCTTCGTTTGTGCCGAGGATTATGCGGATGCGGCGCTTCAGGGGAACGCCGGCTTCCTTTATCGCGGCAAGCGCGTAGATCGCGGCGAACGCCGGACCCTTATCGTCGAGCACGCCGCGCCCGTACATAACGCCGTCCTCTATGACCGCGCCGTAGGGGGGATGCTTCCAGCCGGTACCCTCGGGCACTACGTCGAGATGGCAGATAACGCCGAGCATCTCCTCGCCCTCGCCAAGCTCGACACAGCCGACGTAGCCTTCCATATCGGTCGTTTTAAGACCGAGATCCGCCGCGGTCGCAAGGGCGTGATGCAGCGCTTCGGAAACGTTCCTGCCGAAGGGCGCGCCGGGTTCGGCAGCCGCCTCGGTGCTGGGGATGCGGATGCTCTCCTGAAGGGAGGCGATCAGCTTCTCACGGTCCCGCTCGATGATGGAATCAACAAATTCGTTCATGGTCATATCTCCTTTGATTGATTTTGATCAGTTCATTGCGCCGAAGCCGCGTCCCACGACCTCCTGCGTTTCGATTATGGAGAAAAGCGCCTTCGGGTCGCGCTCCCTCACTATGTGCTTGAGCTTTGCGAGTTCGGTCGTTTTCACTATGCAGTAGACGAGCTTTCGCGGCTGACCGGTGTACGCGCCCTCCGCATGGATGTACGTCACGCCCCTGCCCATTTCCTGGAGCACCTGAGGGGCGATCTCGTCCCATTCCTCGCTGATTATGAACACCGTCATATTGTGGTTGATGCCGCGCATGGCGAAATTGTACGCCGTGTTGTTGATGAACATGGAGAGCATGCTCATAAGCGCGACCTGCACGCCGTAGGGATGGATCAGCGTGCTCATTATGATTATGTTGAAGACGATATTTATCGAGCCCGCGGGTATCGAGAGCCTGCGATTGAGTATTATCGAAATGATGTCTATGCCGCCGAGCGACGCGCCGCGCTTAACGACGAGCGCGCAGGTCACGCCGATAATGGCGGAGCCGACTATCGCCGAAAGGAGCGCGTAATCCGGACCGAGCCCGCCCGTCGCCTTGATGCTGTCCATGATCGGCAGCTCGAAGAAAACGGAATAGCAGGCGGTGGCAAACAGGCTGAACAGGCTGAATTTCAAGCTTGCGAATTTGATCCCGATTATCGCGATGGGGATATTCAAGCCTATCAGCACGACCCATTTGGGGATGTTCCAAAGGTAGCCGAAGAGCAGCGAAAGACCCGTAACGCCGCCGGAAAGGAAGTGGTACGGCTCGTAAAAATACGAGAGCACGCAGCAGTGCAGGAAGCACACGCAGGCGACGATCGCAAGCGTCGGGATATCGTGCCGCGGGATAAAATGCTTCTCGTACGGATTAAACTGCGGCTGTTTCTTTTCTTTGGGATTCGCTTTTCTCATAGGTATCCTTTCGCGGATCAGATCAGGTGGGTTACGAGCCGGTAAACGAGTATGGCAAGACCGAGCGCGGCGGTGTAGATGATGAATGCGTCAAAATTGCGCTTGGTGATGAGCTTCAGCATGAAGCGTATCGCAAAATACCCCGAAACGCCGGCGACTATCATAGCTATGAGCGTGCCGTACCAGGTGAACGAGCCGAGGTCGCCCTTTATTATTTTGGGCGTCTCGAGCACCGCGCCGCCGAGGATCGCCGGGATGGAGAGCAGGAACGAAAACTCCGCGGCGTCCTTTTTCCTGATGCCGCAGAAGAACGCGCCCGTGATGGTCGCGCCGGAGCGGGATATGCCCGGCAGCACCGCGACGCCCTGCAGCGCGCCGATGATGAGCGAGTGGTACCATTTCATATCGTTCGAGCCGAGTCTGCGCTTGATATTGTACCTTGCGAATTCCCCAGCCAGCAGCATGAGCGACGTGCCGAGGAACAGGTATCCGAGATACGGGAACATGGCGTTCGCGTCGTCGAAATCGATGGGCAGGACCTTCTTCATGATCAGCATTATGCAGGCGGTCACAGCCGTGGCGACTATAAGCCAAAGCGTTTTCCACTGGATGGGCTTTTTGATGAGAGCGATTATCTGCTCGCGGTAGACGACGCATACCGCAGCGAGCGTCGCCACGTGAAGGAGCACGGTGAAAAGATGCCCGCCCTCCTCAAGATGGAACAGCTTTTGAAAGAGCAGAAGATGCCCGCTCGAGGATATGGGAAGGAACTCGCCGAGGCCCTGAACGAGCCCCAGGACGATACACTTTATTATTTCGATTATTACGCTCAAAACAACGCCTCCGGACGAAATTGATCCATCTATCATATTATCATGAAGTCCGGGATATTTCAAGTGGGGAAGCGCAGAACGCGGTCGTTAAGATAAAAAAGGCTCTGCGGCAGCAAACAGCCGCGGAGCCTTTCGTGTCGGGTTTTTACAGCCCGTACAGCTCGGAGAATTTATCGGTCAGGTATTTGACGTAATACCCGGGATCGAATTCCTCGCCGCAGGCGATATCAAGGAGCTCGGCGGGCTTTTTGATCCTGCCGTATTTGTGGATATGCTCGCGGAGCCAATCGGTGATGACGGAGATCTTTCCCTCGCGGACGAGGCGATCGGGATCGAGCTCCTTCTTCATGGCATGGAGTATCTGCGCGCCGTAGGCGGAGCCCAGGGAATAGGAGGGGAAATAGCCGAAGCTGCCGCCCGACCAATGGGAATCCTGCAGGCAGCCCTCCCTGTCGCAGGGCACGTCCACGCCGAGGTACTCCTTATAGAGCCTGTTCCACTCGGAGGGAACGTCCTTCGTATCGAGCTCGCCGTGCATGAGCTTTTTCTCGATCTCGTAGCGGACGAGCACGTGCAGGGAATAGGTCAGCTCGTCGGCTTCCGTCCTGATGAGAGAGGGCTCGGCGCGGTTGACGGCGCAGTAGAAGTCCTCCGAAGAAACGCCCTTGAGCTCGTCGGGGAACATCTCCTTTATCTTCGGGAAAACGAGCTCGATGAACGCCCTTGAGCGGCCGATTATGTTCTCGTAGAAGCGGGACTGCGACTCGTGCATGCCGCAGGAAGCGCCCCCCGCGAGGGAGGAGCCGATAAGCTCGTCCGAGTTGCCCATTTCGTAGGTGGCGTGACCGCCCTCGTGAATGACGGAATACATGCTGGATTCGAGCGCGTTCTCATAATAATGCGTGGTGATGCGAAGATCGTGCTTGTTGAAGCCCGTGGTGAAGGGGTGCTCCGTCTCGCCTATCGCGCAGTCGGCGCGGTCGATGCCCATTACCTCCATCAGGTAATCGGAGAGCTCGCGCTGCTTCCAAACGGGGTAGTTCTTATGCAGGAACCCGTTTTCGATCTGTTCCTTTTCGCCTATCCTGTGGATGAGCGGCACGAGCGCCGCCTTGATCCCGGCGAAATACTTGTCGAGCACGTCCTGAGTGAAGCCCTCCTCGAACTCGTTGAGCCAGTAATCGTAGGGATCCATATCGGGAGCGGCGTATTTGGCAAAACGGACGTTGAAATCGACGAGCTTTTTAAGATACGGCTCAAACAGCGCGTAGTCGGAATTGACCTTCGCGTCATGCCATACGGAGGACGCCTCGGACTGTACGCGCTGGTATTCCACGAATTCATCCACGGGTATGTTCCTCAAAAGCTTTAAGCCGCGCTGCGCCTCTTCGACCTCGCGGCGGGTGATCTCGTCAAGCTCGCCGGCGTGCTCGGTCAAAAAATCGAGCAGCTTGAAATTCTCCTCGTTGACGGAGATATTGTAGGTGATCTCCGAAAACGCGGCGAGAGTATCGGAGAACCCGGCGATCGCGTTCTTCGGCGCGGCGGTCTCGATATCGTAATACATTACGCCCATCGCGTGCTCGTAAGCGTGCAGGAGCTTGATCTGGTCCTTGAATTTCTTTACGGCTTCGGTGATTTCCATAGTTCCTTCTTTCCGCCCGGAGGGTGCATCCGCAAACCTTGGGAGCATGCGCCCGAAGGGGCTTTTATTATGTGTTTATTATAATAATGAGCAATTGCCGTGTCAAGGCGCGGCGGGGAACGAAAGCGCGCAGCCGAGCATATTTTACAGCATGATCCTTCCCGTAAAAAGGGATCACAGGAGGTCTTGAATTGGAAACGAGTTTACGGCTCAGCGAGCTGAGCTTTTCATATCACGAGCCCCGTCGCGAAACGAAGGCGATAGAGGGGCTTTCGCTGAACGTCGAAAAGGGGGAGTTTCTTGCGATAGTCGGCCCCTCCGGCTGCGGCAAGACGAGCGTTCTGTCGCTCGTGGCGGGGCTGTACGCGCCCTCGTCCGGCAGTATAGAGGTGCTTGGGACGACGCCCGCGCTTGCCAAAAAGAGGATAGGCTACATGCTGCAAAGAGACGAGCTTTTAGAATGGAGGACCATCGAAAAAAACGTGCTGCTCGGGCTTGAAATAAGGCGCGAACTCAACGAGAAAACGCGCAAAAAAGCGAAAGAAATGCTTGAAAAATACGGACTCGGAGACTTTGCCCGCCATTATCCCAAGGAGCTCTCCGGCGGAATGAGGCAGAAGGCGGCGCTCATAAGGACTCTCGCCTCCTCGCCGGAGCTGCTTCTGCTTGACGAGCCATTCTCCGCGCTTGATTATCAAACGCGGATAGAGCTCGAGGAGGAGGTCCGCTCGATCATAAAACAGGGGGGCTATACGGCGCTGTTGGTCACGCACGACATTTCGGAGGCGATCTGCATGAGCGACCGGGTGGCGGTGTTTTCAAAAAGACCGGCGCGCGTAAAACGGGAATTCGTAACGGGACTCAAGGGAAGCGCCATAGAGCGGCGCGCCGACCCGGGATTTCCCGTGCTGTTCAACAGTATTTGGAAGGAGCTTAAAAACGATGAGCAGGGAACACGCTGAATTTATAAAAAAGCTCCGGCGCGGCACGCGGCTCACCCATGCGCTGCGCATCGTTCTGTTCGCATTGCTGATACTCGCGTGGGACGGTGCGGGAAGGAGCGGCATGCTCGACCCGTTCATAATATCGTCCCCGGCAAGGGTGGCAAAAACCGTCGTTTCGCTGTATAGGGCGGGGGAGCTCTTCGGACATATCTTCACAACGTTCTATGAAACGGTCGTCGGCTTCGTGCTGGGTACGGCGCTCGGCGTGCTTATCGCCGCGGTGCTCTGGTTCGTACCGCTTTTCGAGAGGGTGCTCGATCCGTATCTCGTCGTGCTCAACGCTCTGCCGAAGATCGCGCTCGGACCGATACTCATCGTTTGGGTCGGAGCGGGACCGGAGGCGATAATCACGATGGCGCTGCTCGTTTCAACGGTCGTTACGGTGATGAGCGTGCTTGCCGGGTTCATAGAGGCGGGAAGGGACAAGACGAAGCTCTTCGAGACCCTCGGAGCGACGCGCGCCCAATGCTTTTTCAAGGGCGTGCTGCCCGCCTCCGTGCCGACGGTGATGAGCGCGCTCAAGATCAGCGTCGGCATGAGCTGGGTCGGCGTGATCGTCGGCGAATACCTCGTTTCAAAGCGGGGGCTCGGGTACCTCATAGTGTACGGCGGGCAGGTGTTCAAGCTCGACCTCGTTATGGCGAGCATCGTGATACTTTGCCTGCTCGCGGCGCTCATGTATTATGCGGTCGCGCTTTGTGAGAAGAAGATCGGGAAAAGATTCGGCAGGTAGCAAGCAGCAAAAAAAGCCCCGGCTGAATGCCGGGGCTTCGTACGGTCGGCGTCAATAGCCGAAAAACTCCTTCAGCCCATTCTTTTCCTTGAGGTCCTCCGCATCGAAGCCGTAATGCCTCGCGGAGGAAAGCCCGACGACTTTCTCGAGGAATTCGTCGTAGGGCAGGGAATGCCATTCCTCCGGGATGGGCGTTCGTATGGTCCCGCCGTCGTTATGGCCGCCGCCCCACCACCAGGATTCGTCAAGCTCCGCCTCGTACGTGCCGTCGTCCATCCTTCGGAAAAGGTACCAGGTGCACCATTCTTTCATGCCGTCGGGCGTTTTGGGCCCCTCCCAATGCGGGGCGGAATGATCCTTTTCGGAATAGCCCGGCGCGCCCTTTTCAGCGCCGCAGCGGTAGATCAGGAACGTATCGTCAAGCTCCCTCGGTCTGCGGGTGAGCGTCCAGTCGCCGTCCACGAATATCGGCTGCTTTTTGCCCTTGACGCGGTGTTCCTTCGCCATAAGCGCTTTTATCGCGGGGAGCTCTCCCTTCGTCTCGATAGCCTTATCGAGCCCTATGGACTTGAGCGCCTCCTTCTGCTCCTCTTCAAGCCAATTGCTCACTCTGTATGAGCGGCGGCCGTCGCTCATAACGTGCAGCCAGCCGACGTCCTCGCCCTTAAAGCTCAATATGTATTCATCCTTGATATACATGGGGACCCGCCTTTCGTTTTTGCTGATATCAGTTTATCATATCGGCGGGCGGAATTCAATCGTCCGATCGTTTGCCGAATTGTTTTTCATTTGTCACAGTACTGCCATCTATATTGCTTTTGCCTGTGCTATACTGTGTAAGAGGAAGCCTGCTCTGCGGCGGGGCTTTCGCACGGCGCTTCTTACAATGAAAAACGCCGGGAAAGGACAAAATAATGAAAAGGATATTGGCGATATTTCTGTCGATGCTTATGATACTCTGCCTCGCCGGCTGCGGTTCAAAGACGGAGCCGGCTTCTCCCGCGCAGGAGACGCAGGACGCGGCGAACACCTCTCCTGCGGGACCGGGCGGCAACCCTCCCGACGGCACGCCCCCCGCGGGCGGGCCGGGCGGTCCCGGCGGCAACCCTCCTGACGGCACGCCTCCCGCAGGCGGACCGGGCGGTCCCGGCGGCAACCCACCCGACGGCACGCCTCCCGCAGGCGGTCCCGGAGGACCGGGAGGTCCCGGGGGTCCCGGCGGCGCGGATATTGAGTACAAGGGCGCGACCGAGATAACCTCGGCGGATATTCAGAGCGGCAAAGCTTATTCGAGCACCGCATCCAACGAGAACGCCCTTCTTATAAAAACCTCCGACGCGGTCACGATAAACGATCCGACCGTCACCAAAGCGGGCGACGCGGACGGCGGCGATAATTCGAGCTTCTACGGAGTCGGCGCGGCGGTGCTCGCAATGGGCGGCACGACGACGACCATTACCGGCGGCACGATAACCACCGGCGCTTTCGGCGCGAACGGCGTGTTCTCCTACGGCGGGAACGGCGGCAGGAACGGCGCCGAGGGCGACGGGACCACCGTTATAATACGCGGCACGACCATCGTGACGACCGGTTCCGGCTCCGGCGGCATCATGACCA
>DGHD01000034.1:0-19596 GCA_002392505.1 Christensenella sp. UBA3857
TGGAGATCGAGTTGCTTTCGCCCTCTCTGCCGTCGTCCTGAGAGAGACGGCAATACAGAGCTGTTATTTTTTCCTGCCCGGATGATTTGTTTTTCATATGGCTCCTTTCCACATCGGGCACAGTAAAGGCATAATTATGTTACCATGCCCGATGACCGATCTCAAATATACGTCAGTCCGGAAGCAAAAGTTTTTTCAGCTGCTCGAATACGCTCTGTTTGCCTGAAGGGTCAAAATTAGTAGGCCGGTGGATGTTTATTCGCATAACTTCCCATATTATTTTGAAGCCGCCCGTGTTTGTTGGACATTTGCTGGACACGGCGTTTTATAATATAAAGAATTCGGAAAGCGAGGATGATGAGAATGATATTCTTTCAGGATACGAAAAAACTGACGAACGAAGTAATCGATTCATGGTCGGAAAATGCCGTCAATGCGTACCGGGAATACGCCGGCAAACGAGCGGAAAGCACGGTAAGGCTGCGGCTTACCATTGAGGAGCTGCTTTTGCGTTTTCGTGATCTGTACGGAACAGATGAGCCATGCACCATTAAAGGTATTCGCAGGTTCGGGAGCATCTCGTTTGAACTGTCGCAAAAGGGCGCTCCGCGAAATCCTCTTGAGACAGATCCGGAAGCAAGCTTATCGTATAGCATTCTTGCCAAACTCAATCTTGATCCGCAATATGCCTACCGCCAGAACCGCGGTCTTAACGTCGTAACGGTCCCGGCGCCCCTAAGGAAACGAAAAAACTCGATGCTGATCGGGATTCTTCTTGCAGCAGTGCTGTCGGTCGTCACCTGGCTCGTATCGGGACTTCTCCCCGAGGCAGCTCTTAATGATTATATGATCCCGCTCGTTTCGGGGCTGTTCACCAAGCTTTCCGCCGTCTTTTCGGCTCTGGCAACTCCGCTGGTGTTCTGTGCAGTAATTCTTGGGATAAGCGGGATCGGTGACGTTTCCTCTTTTGGAAAACTCGGCGGAAGACTCCTGAAAAGAATGATGGTGACCTATGGGATCGCTATGATCGCTATGATCGCCGTTGGTCTGCCAATGGGCATCATCTCCCCGACCTCATCGGCGGGCGGAGGAAACGTATTCGGCGACCTCACAAATCTCATCCTCGATATCATCCCCGGCAACCTCATCGAGCCCTTCCGTATAGACAACGACCTGCAGGTCATAGTTATCGCCGTCTTCATAGGCGTGATCATGCTCGGCCTTGGCGACAAGGTGGGACATCTACGCACGTTCATCGACGAAGCCGGAACGCTCGTTAACCGTATGATGGCGGCGGTCTGCAAGCTGCTTCCGCTGTTCGTTTACCTCGGCTTTACGAATCTGCTTTTGAGCGGAAAGCTTTCGGAGCTGGGCGGCGTATCCAAGATCGTCATCATTTGCCTCGGCGCCTCCGCAATTACCGTCGCTGTGACTTTGGTCCGGGCTCTGATCGTCACAAAGCGTCCGTTCAAAGAGCTTTTCTCCGCACAGCTTCCGGCGCTTATCATCAACCTTACCACCAGCTCGCAGGTTTCGGCTCTTCCCGAGAGCATGAAATGCTGCAAGCAAAAATGGGGTATCGACGAAAAGTTTGTCAATTTCGGACTGCCGCTCGGCATCGTCATATATATGCCCTGCGGCGCGATAATGCTCGGCTCGATAGTTTGGGTCCTCACATATATGTCCGCAGGATCGGTCGACACGATTATGCTTGCAAAGCTGGTTTTCGTTTCGGTCATTGTTGCTATTGCCGCTCCGCCCATCCCAGGCTCGGCCTTTGCGGTCTTGCCGATCATGTTCTCATCCTGCGGAACGGATCTTTCCATGATGCCGCTCGCAGTCATCATCGGTTCCACGGTGGGATATCTGATGCCCGCACTGAACGGCTACTGTATGCAGCTCGAGCTTCTCATGAGCGCGCAAAAGTCCGGATGCATCAAAAAGGATCAAGCGCCTGAAACGGCTATCGAAGCCGCGGCTGACCTGTAACGCCATTCATAGAGCTGAGTACCAAGTCGGCACATGAATAAATTAAAGCACCGTTCTTTGCGGTGCTTTTTGCGTGAATATAATTGTACGGAATCGCTCCGCTTCCGTTATCGTTTCAGATACGCGGAAGCGACCGGGAACTCGAAATACGTGTTCGGGTATGGCTCGTTCTCAAGCGTGAAATGCCACCATTCGCAGTCAAGGGGCTTGAAGCCGTTTCGGACCATCGCTCTTTGGAGTATCATGCGGTTGTTATACTGTTCTTCGGTGATAGCTTTGCAATCGGGATGCGATACCTCACCGAAGAAATCGAAGGGGCTGCCCATGCGTTGTTCTGATTGGTAAGCTTGGTATAAAACTGAACGGTCGCATTGCTGCCCTCCGTGCACCGAACGAGCATGATCTGGCGAACGCCGTCGTCCTTGCGGTAGTACTGAAGCCTTTCACGCCAGTACGCCTGGTTTTCGACGTTGAAAGCATACTCGTCCTCCTGCGGCCCGGTACCGCCTTTGGCATCGTTTTTCGGAGCGCAGCCCCAAAGCATTGCGCATACAAGAAGCAGCGCGATGATCGCATAAAAAAGCTTTTTCATAATAACCTCCGCAAAGACCGACGATCGATCTGAATGTATCATAAACGTTCTTCTTTTTCAAGAAAAACGGGGAATAACAGCCGCCGGCGGCGCTTTCTCTTCCTGTTGACAGCAGCGGTTGGGGCATATTATAATAACGCCGCTGTCAAATTAGACCTATCCGCCCCGGAGGAACAGAGAATGAGAAAAGCCGTCTTACTGCTTGCTTTTATAATGCTGCTGGCGTTCGCCCTGCCCGTTTTCGCAGGATCCGCCGAGAGCGTACCGGCTTTCACAGAACCGCTCGATTATTCCGACGCTGCCAACTGGGCGTATTTCAGCGAGGGCGATGAAAGACAAGCGGATCTTTTCATAGTCTGCCCGACGGTGGATACGAGGAGCTACGCAAACTCCGAGGATCTCAACGATAAGCTCAAGGGCCGCTTCGTCAGCGCGCTCGACGCAGAGAAGGGCATTTATGCGGACGCCTGCCGTTTGTATTCGCCCTACTACCGCCAGATGTCCATAAACGCGTACACGCTCGGCGCGGAGGATTTCGACAAGGCGATGAAGAACGCGTATCTCGACGTCTCCGCCGCGTTCGCGTATTATCTCGACAATGAGAACGACGGCCGCCCGATCGTGCTCGCGGGCTTTTCGCAGGGTGCGCAGATGTGCATCGAGCTTCTGAAGGAATACTTCGGGAGTACCGCCGAGGGAAGGAAGCTTTCTGACCGGCTCGTCGCCGTCTACGCGATCGGCTGGAGGATCACGGACGAGGATATAAAGGAGTACCCCCAGATAGTACCCGCGCAAGGCGAGAGCGACATCGGCTCCGTCATCTGCTATGAGTGTGAGGACGGCACCGTGACCGGCTCGATAATCATCCCCGAGGGCGTGAAGACGTATTCCATCAATCCCCTGAACTGGAGGACCGACGGGACCGCCGCCGACAGCTCGCTCAATAAAGGCGCTGTCTTCTCCGGGGAGGAAGGGCCCATCCCCGGCTTCTGCGGGGCTTATATCGACGAGGCGCGCGGCTCGCTCATAGTTCCGGGCGTCAGCACGGAGGACCATCCCAAGGTCCTCGACGTGTTCCCCGACGGCTGCTTCCATCTTTACGATAACATGTTCTTCTATACTAATCTTAAGGAAAACGTATCGCTTCGCGTGAACGCCTTTGCCGAGGCGCAGCAGCAGGCGCACCGCAATGCCGTTCTGTGGATCATCGGCGCAGCGGCCGCAGTGCTCGTGCTTTGCGTCATAGGCCTGGCGCTGAATAACAGAAGAAAGAATACCGACGCCTGAAAAGCAAACACCGATCAAAACACATCTGCCCCCGAACTGTTTGCGGGGGCAGATGTATTTTGACGATTATTCGACTACGGCTTGCTCCGTCTCGGAGATGGCGAAGACGGTGAGGAACAGATCTTCAAGATCGGTCTCGTTCGTCCAGACACGATAATAATACCGGCCGACGGGGATGTTGAGAGTATGCTCGGCGGCGTCCTCCTCGTGGACGTACTTGCCGCTGGTCTCGACGGTGGCCATAAACTGCCCGTTCCTGCCGATGGTATAGTCCATGTTGGGGAACTTGCTGGTCAGGTTGGTCTGGATGCGGATGCCGCGGGAGTGCAGCACGTCCCAGATCTTCTCGCCGTCGAACTTGAAGGTGGATTTGGCGGAGAACAGCTCGTCGTTGAAGCTCTGGGTGAGGGTATGGCCGACCTCGTGATCGACCGATCTGCCCGTCCTGACGTCGGTGAAGGTGAACTGCCTTGCGCCGACGAGGGCGTTTTTCTCCATCTTGGCCTCGTAAACCACGTTGCGGGCGCCGTCCTCGACTATGTAGCCGGGCCTCAGCATCTGGCCGTCGTAGCTGACGTAATACTCGGTGAGCTGGCTCTTGGGCAGGGGCTCGATATTCAGCGAGCCGCCCGCGGCCTTGATCTCATTGTCAAGCTCCTTGGACTTTTTGAAGGCCTTTACTGCGGTAAGCACGCCGCCGACCAGCGCGAGCGCGCCGAGACCGATGGCGATCGGCCCGAATATGCCGGTCTTCGCGTTGGTGGTCTTTTGCGGGTTCTCGGGATCGTATAAGACCTTGATGTCGTCGCCGACGTTATAGGACTTGCCGAGCCCGCCGAAGCTGCCCGTGTACTTGACGCCGTCGACGGTGTAATCGAAGTCGACGTCATAAACGGTCTGCTCATTTTCGCCGCTGTGGTCGATGTACTGTTCGACTCTGGTGACCTTGCCCACAGTTTCAACGTAATTATCCGTCTTGAAACCGAGCAGGATAATGCCGAAGATGATGAGGATGATGCCTGCGGGGATCAAAAACCTTGCGGGGCCGGTGTTGCGCATAAAGCGCGCGAATTTGTTTTCCATAATTAATAACCTCCTTATAGCGGTTTATTGTTTTCTGTTTTTCATCCTGTCCAGGAAAGCCTCGGTGAAGCTCGCCCAGGAATAGGCGTTCATGTACTCCCCGCGGTATGCATTGACCGCAGAGGGATCGCCGCTCAGAAAACGGAAAAGGTCGCAGTCGAGCTCTTCGGTTAAAATGCGCATCGTGCCGTTTTTAAGCTCGAAGATATCCTGCGCGCCCGCGGATTCGAGCGCCGTGCGAAGCGTACGGATGATAACGTCGAGCTGCTTCTGCAGGGAGCGATCGTAAGGCTGATCCTCCCAAAGCACCGCCGCGGCCGCCGCCCTCGTTACGCCGCCGCCCTTCCTGTCGATCAGATAGGCAAGAAGCTCCTTAGCCTTGGAGCGCGGGAAGGACAGCGGCTCGCCGTCCACAAAAAGATCGAATTCGCCGAACGTGCGGGCCGAGATGCGCGTCTCGCCGCCTTTAGGGGAAGCTGCATAGCTTTCGTGCAGTCTCGCCGCGTGAGCGATCTCCTCGGCAAGGCGCTGCCTGTTTACGGGCTTCATAAGGTAGCCCGAGGCATGCAGACTGAACGCGTCGACCGCAAATTCGGAATGCCCCGTCAGAAAGACGATCGAGGTCGCCGGGTCGATCTCGCGGATCCGCTCTGCAAGGGCGAGGCCGGTCATTTCGGGCATGTTGATATCGAGCAATGCGATATCCGCCGAATGCCCCTCCAGCCACGATAGGGCGTCGCCCGGCTTCGTGAAGCCCGTGACCTCCGGCGCCTCCGGCAGCTTTTCGCACAGCTCAACCGTCATGTTCAGTATGAGCGGTTCGTCGTCAATACAGATGATCCTCATGTTGCAGCCTCTTGCAGTCATTACAATTCTCAAAATAGTATAAACATCATTGTCCAACAAATGTCCAACAAAAGCAGGGAGAAAACGGTTTTTTGCTTGATTTTTCGGAGGAGCAGATAAATAAATGCCCATCGCGGTAATTAATCTGCAATGGGCACGTGTTTTTATGCAAGCGGTCCGGAGCCTCCGTCCTCCGCGGGGATGCGGATCGTTATCTTCGTTCCGGCGTTTTCCGCGCTTTCGATCGTCATAGTCCCGCAGCACAGGCTCGCAAGCCTTTCACGGACGTTCCTGATGCCGATATGCGTCCCGTCCGCGTTTTCGGCGGCGGCCGCGTCGAAGCCCTTTCCGTTGTCGCTTATCACGATCTCATGGAAGCCCCCGGCTTTTTTCGACGAAACGCGGACGAGCCCGTTTTCTACGCTGCGCACGCCGTGGCGGATCGCGTTCTCAACGAGGGGCTGGACGGTCAGCGCGGGGATCATGAAGCCCGTATCCGGCGTATCGTATTCCATTCGGATCGACGGGAAGCGGATCATCTCTATCTCCGAATACACGCGCGTATGCTCAAGCTCCTTCTCAAACGGGATCAACTCCGGCCGGTCGAGCGAGTCGATGTTCTGCCGAAGATACGTTCCGAACTTTTCCGTTACGTCAAACGCCTTTTCGGGATCGGTCAGGCAGAGCGCCTGGATCGAAGAGAGCGTGTTGTAGAGAAAATGCGGCCGGATCTGGCTCATCATGATCTTGATCCGCTGCCGGGCTTTAAGATCTTCCTCATGCATCTGCACGAAGCGGAGATGCAGCCAGATGTAATAGAATACGCTGCCGATCACGATCGCATAGGTCAGGAAGGTCACGGGCTGATCTTCACCGCCCACCTTTCCGTCCATGAATACGGCGGCGAGTATCATAAGCACCACGAAAACATGGATGAGGATGCCCCTCTTTTCGGATTTGGCGCTTATGGAATAATTCCTGACGCTGCGATAGAGCAAGTAGGCGAGGAGCAGCAGGCTGATGTACAGGCAGGTCTTCGAGAGGAGGCCGCCATGATAGTGGTTTGTATTGTCGATCCAGAGGCAGATATGCGAAAAATAGGCCGTGATATGTATGAGAAAATTGGCGAGCGCCAGCGCCCAGCAGCCGAGGTGCTTTTCATCCGGGCAGATGATATAGAGAAACAGTATCAAGATTACGGGGCGCACCGTGTAGCCGTAAACGGATGCGGTGGTACGCCAAAACCGGCGGAGCGGACCCGCCGCAAGGGCGTTTTCGACGATATTCTGAGCGACGAGGGTAAGGCTCAGCGCGATTATAATAAACATTATGACGCGGTGCTTTTTGCTGATATAGGGATCGAGCACCACGGTGACGGTGAGGCCGATCAGCAAAAAGCAAACCGGGAACAGCAGCATCAGCGTGTTGATATTCCATACCATAGCGATCACACCTCTTTTTAATGAATTTATATCGGCTAAATGATACACTATGCCGGTTCGGTTGTCAAATCTGCGGTTAAATCCGTTTTATGTTGGACATTTGTTGGACAGCCCCTGATATTATTGTACTTGTATAGGTATATTCATCGACGGATCCGGGCGCGGATCCGTGAAAGGAGCGTATATGAGGTCTTTTAAGGGAAAAAGCGCAAGGCTGCGCACGGTGCTTTTGATCGGTATCGCGGCGCTGCTTGCCGCCGCCGTGATCGGCGCGACCGTCGGCGCGAAATACGTTAAGGAGATCCGCATACCGTGCACTCTCATAATCAGGGCCGGCCTTGCGGACAAGGTCGCCGTGCTCGAATTTGAGCCGGAGCGCCAAAAGGACGGCACTTATCTGCTTAACGACGACAGCAAGGTATCGGAAAGCGAGTTCGTGCTGATGCCGGGCGTGGATGCTGCCCGCCATCCCTTCGTCCGCATCGAAAAGAAGAGCGGCGTTCCCTCCTTCGTGTACGTCGAGGTCGTCAGCACGCTCGATGGAAAGGTCTCGTTCACTCTGATCGGGGATTGGGAAAAGCTCGAGGGCGTGACCGGTCAGAACGGCGGCGAGGTATACGCGTATAAGGATACGGTCGCTTCGGAACGTGAAGAGGATATCGAGCTCTTCCTCCTTAAGGACGACGCCGTTACCGTCAGCCACACCTATATTGCGGAGGGCGAAGCCGAAACGAATCTGAGCTTTTATCCATACATGGCAAAGGCTGAAGAAGGAAAAACCGCTGTAGAATGCTTCGATAAAAACAAGATCGGCTTCGGCAATACGGGCAAATACACCCCCGCGCCGCAGGGCAAGGTCACCGTTGACGGGGACGGCAAGGCGGTCGTCGGCGATATTGGCTACACGGTCTATGTGCGTGCGGCGGTCATCGCAAACTGGAAGACGGAGGACGGCAGCATATATGGCATAAACGCCGAAAAGGGAACGGATTACACCTTTTCCATAGGCAGCGGCTGGTTCAAGGCGGGCGACGGGTATTACTACTATTCAAAGCCCGTCGAAAGCGGGGGCGAAACGAGCGCGCTCATAACCGATTTCACGGTGATAACGGATGCGCCGAACGGCTGCAGCCTATCCCTCGATATCTCCGCGGAGATAATTCAGGAATCGGGCTCAACGGACGATGATAATACCCCGACCGTTACGGCGGTTTGGGGCTGCACGATCGGCAGCGACCGGGTCATAACAAAGTAAAGCGCAGGAGGCGAGCAAATGAAAACCAACATGATAAAAAAATACTTCACGCTGCTCCTTGCGGCGATAATGCTGTTTGCGTCTCTGCCTGTCAGCGCAATGATCGAAGCCGTCGGCAAGAACTCATCCGAGCCTGCCGTGACGACAGAGATCGTCGATGTGCCCGCATCCTCGCCCGCCGAAACAGCGGCCGCTCCCGCCGCGTCGGACCAGGTGGAATACGAGGCCGTATCCGGAACGGTGAACATTGTCGGCGAGGTGCTGGCAAACGCATTCAACAGCATTGAGGAGGATCCGGAAAGGACAAGATCCTTGCTTGAATCGTACCCCACGGAGGAACACGAACCCGAGTATTATGAGGCTTCCCTAAGGATACGTTACCTTGCTGACGGCGGGGACGAGCCCAATTATCTGGTTTACAGGGACAGCTTCCTTATTATACCCGAGGAGCAGAGCGCAGACTACGAGACAGCCTATTCCGAGGACGGGCTGACGGTCATCATCACCCCGGCAATTCCCGCAGAAGCCCTTGCGGACAGGACGGGTATAGTCTTCCTGCATGAGAATATCGGCTGCGACGAGGTGCTGGTATTTGCCGAAGAGCCGGAGCTTGCCGAAGACTCTGTGACTCTTCGCTTAAAGAGCCCGCAGGATATAGCCTTGACCGAGCTTTTTTCCGACGGCAAGTTGGAGTATAAAGGCGACGGCTCGCAGGCGCCGGGCAATCAGGGCGTCAGCGTGGACTTTGAAACGAATCCCTCCGGCACCAACTGGGAGGGTGAGATAACGAGCTTCGAGCCCTCCTGGCCCTCGGCAAGCGTTTATGTAAACGTATGGAAGCTCAAGTTTGAGCTTGTTCTGAATCTCAAGTTCGATATGGACTTCAGACTCCATACGACTGGCGCGAGCGGCGGTCGTGAGAGCGTTACCATCGCGGGCGTTCACGTACCGATAAAGCTCTTTACGATCAACGTGCTGTACAAGCTGCAAACGGAGTTCTATGACAACGTGCCCCTTGAGATGGAGGGTACTATTTCGACCGATATCGATATCACGATGAACCTGCTCTTCGGTACGCGCATCTCCAAGTACAGGAACCCCGTCGTATTGAACAGGCTCAACATATTGGATGAAAGCTGGGTAAACAGGGACGTTCGTTTCTATATCGGCTCGCAGCTTCTTATTCAGGGCGGTTTCCTTGAGATCAGCATCAATCTATGGTTCTATACCGTGCAGATAGGCCCGGTGCTTTCTCTCAATTACGACAACCGCGGCGGCTGCTACATAACTGCAAGGCTGGAGAAGGATACCTTTACCCCGGGGCAAACGGGGCAAACGGGGCAGACCGGCATACATACCTGCGCGGCTGTGGGCGAAGCGGGCTGCATCGACATCACGATCCGGGAGGTACACAGAAGCTCTATCTATTTTAAAATAGACCTTTACTTTGATGATTGGTCGTTCTACTTTATTGACTCCGGCGAAGTGGAGGACAGCACAAGGTATTTCTATAATTCCCTCACATTCAATTCCGGCATAAAGGATGGGACCTGCCCGCACATTTTCTACAAGGTTCCCGTCGCCGTATGGCAGAATGACAGCAAAACTCAGCCCGCACCGAACATGGCGGTGGGCGTTGGCGACTCGCTGACGCTTACGGAGGCAGAGCGCACACTGGTTTCCGCTGTCAGCGACAGCCAAGGCCGTGCGACGCTCTACCTGCCTTACAGGAGGCTTCACTGCTATAATATTATTGCAAGCGGCGTGCTGGACGGGATGTCCGTTGCCGGATCCGCCCTACAGCCCCAAGATATGCAGGCGGGCGTCAACCAAACCGTCAACGTCATTCTGCATTCCGATTCAAAGCTTACGATAAAGACGGAGATCGTCTGGCGTGTCGACGCAGAAAACAAGGATATCCCCGCATGGGAGGATTTTTTTCTGCGGCTCGTGCTGTTAAGGCGCGAGGCAGGCTCGAACGCCTCATGGCAGCAGGTGGGCGATTACATCAACGCAAGCTATGAAAACGGTTGGCGGGTAAACGATATTACTCCGCCCAAATTCGGCTTCAGGGACGGCAAGGCCTTCCTCTATGAGTACCGCGTCCGCATAATCGATGCGTACGTGGGCATCGTCACTCCGGAGAATGACAACGTCATTTTGAACATGTCTATCCCCGCATACACCGACGCGACCGGCAATACCGAGCCGGCCCACCGCAACGACTTTTACATCTCCTACCAGGAGGAAAGGACGGACGATACCATTTTCATGACGGTTTCGGCGGAGGCCGTTATGAATATACGCATGCGCAAGAGCTGGGTGCTGAGCGACAGCGCCAACAAGGCGGAGCAGGTTTATCTTGCCCTTTTGCAAAAGCCCGCCGCCGGTTGGGAAAACAGGGCCGAGGAGCGTGCGGTGCCGGACGAATGGGTCATGGCTCTCGACCCCCTTGGCGGAGGCTCTGAGACGATAAAGAGCCTGATCGCGGCCGACGTGCTTTCCGTGGGGGATGACCTCAGCAGCATTGAAAACCGCCCCCTTGCCATTGTAAAGGTGAGCGACGACAACAGCTGGTCCCAAAGCTGCATCGTGCCAAAGTACCGCAGCGGAGTAAGGATGCAGTACATGGCATATGAGCTTGACAGCTCGGTTATGGAAAACATGCTGAGGTATGAGTACGACCTCACCTCGCGGGCGAGTGTCAAGTCCTTCGGTAATTACAACTCGCTGCCCGGCGCAGCCACGCTCAATTATGACGCCCAAATGACGGCAATAGTCGTAAACACCGACCCTCTGCCCGAAAACACCATCTCCGGCACCATCCGGTGGAAGTCGACTTCATATGCGAACTATTCCCCTACGGACTACGTTGTGCTTTCCATCCTAAAAGATGGCGTTAAGATACGCGAGCTGAGGCTCAACAAGGATGAATGTACGATCCAGACCAACCTCTGGTACTGGAAGCTTACCCTTGACGACTACGACCCCGAGGCGGAATACACTGTAGAGGAGTACATACCCTTCGGCGACGAAGGGCCCCTGTGGGTGGGCATGGCCTTCGGGCTCAACCTTTTAAACCACGCCATTCAGTATGAATCCGTCTTTGCCGAGGCGCAGGCGGTATTCGATATCCCTCCGGAGGACATAAGCCAGATCGACATCGGCGCGGTGGATTACGCGACCGGCAAGGGCGGATGGGACTTCACCCTGCAAAAGCAGAACGATTGGTGGACCTACAACACCGACAGGAAAAAGAACGAGGTCGCCGACATATCGAACTATATCGTCGAAGCGCCGAACATATCCGGTTATACCACCATCAAGGAGCGCCCCTATGCCTACACCAACGCCGGCATTGGCAACCTGTGTTACAGATTTACCGTCCGTTATATCTGCGTGAGCAATAACCTGCATATCCATATCGATCAGCAGTGGGAAAACGCTTCAGGCATGCCGTCCGACGCTGTCCCCCAAAGCGTGTTTGCGGAGGTGTTCCGCGACGACGAAATGATCTCGCGGGAACAGATCGTTAATAACGGAAGACCTTATAGCGATGTTGTGGTCTTTAAGGACCCGGACGGCAATAGTCTTTCGCGTTCCGACGGCAGCGGGAAAAAGTTCATTTATTCCGTTCGTGTGGATAAACCCGACGGCTTTAAAGTCACAATAACCAAGACGTCGGAAACCAAGGACGATATCTACTTCCGTGTGACATACACATGGGTCGGCTCCGATTACATGAACGTGGCAGGTACCGTCACGTGGGAGGGCGACGAGGGTCATGAGGACCTGCGCCCCGAGAGCGTGCAGCTCACCGTTGTCAACAAGAACGAGGAGTACGTCAAGACCGTCACCGTGCCCGTGAATTCCGACGGCAGGTTCGAGGCAAAGTACCTCCCCGGCCACGACGCGGAGGGCAATGAGCTGACCTACTCCGTCATCGAGAGCCACGTTTACGGCTATACCGCGGCCTACTCCGAGCCCGTGTTCGACGAGCAGACCCGCACGTGGACCTGCAACGTCACCAATAAGCTGACGGGTTATTACCCAATGACCGTCAAGAAGACCGTCGAGGGTCACCCCGAGAACGAGAACGAGGAGTATAAATTCAGACTCGATCCGAAGTTCGGTTACGAGGGCGAGGATCAAACCTACCCCCAGCCGCTGAAAAACGATCTCACGATCAACGGCGCGGGCGAAACCAAGGCCGAGTTCTTCATCGACGAGGACGGCATCTATATTTACTCCCTTAATGAGATAAAGGGCGAGGACGAAGCCTGCAAATATGACGAGGCCGTTCGCGAGGTGCTGGTGGTAAAGAGCACCAACCCCGACGGCACGGTCAAGTTCAAGAGCTGGGTGACGAAGGAGGGCGAGGTCCCGACCGACGACAATTCGACGAATATCGCCGAGTTCGTCAACCGCTATCCGTCGCTCACCATCGAGAAGGAATGGGATATCGACCTCGAGAAGAAGGACAGGCCGTCAAGCATCGAGGCGCTCGTTCAGCAGAAGAAGGACGGCAAGTGGGTGAACGTGGAGCTCGTCGAGCTGAACGGCGACAACGATTGGACGGCAAAAGTCTTCATCGACGGCGATAGCGAAGGCGCCGAGCTGCGCGTGCGCGAGCTTAGCGAGGAGACCGCGCTTGCCGAGCTCATCAACAGCTTAAAGGAGTCGCTCACGCAATTGACCGGAGACACCTACGTTTCTTGGATCACGCAGATCAAGCTGCAGGCGGGCTCGTATTACGAAATGCTGCCCGACTCCATCAAGGACGCCGCCGACGAGGGGCTCGACAAGCTCAAGGAGACCCTGAACGCCAAAGAGGAGGACCTCTTCGACAAGCTCATGGAGAAGATAGAGCTCGCCGCGGCGACGAACCGCATCGTCTATGACGAGGACGACAGCGACAAGGGCGAAACGACGAATGAGGTCACTTATCACGTTGACGAATACGTTTCTGTCCTCTCCGGGGGCACTGAGGACGCGCACGTCACGAAGTATAAGGTGGAGTATAAAAAGAGCGGCAGCACATACACGATCACCAACATGGCGATTCTCGAGATCGACGTTATAAAGCGTTGGATCGGCATCGGCGTTGACGACGACGATATGCCCGATTCCGCGTGGGTCGTGCTCATGTGCAGCCCGAAGGAGGGCGCGCTCGACAGCGCCTTAGATCTTGCAAGCGCGGCGGGGATCGACATCGGCGGAGTACTCGATTACGAATTCCCCGTGATAAACCCCGAGGAGGGCGGCAAGGACGCGCTGACGCTGCTCAGCGAGCTGACGATCGGCCTTGACGTGAGCATGATCGGCAAGCTTGCGGAAAAGATCTTCGGCATCAAGATACCGAAGCTTGCTGTCGCGAAGGTCGACGAGGACTGCGACTGGAAGGCCGAATTCGTTCTCAGCAAGTACAACTGCGGCATTCCGATGGATTATAAGGGCGCCGAGCTTTGGAGCGAGATCATCAGGCAGATCATCAAATACCTGATCGGCTTCTCGCTGCCCGTTTCATTCAACCCGTTCGACGGCTATATCAGCATCCCGACAAAGGCGATCCCGACGATACTCGGCATCGAAAACCCCGAGGATATTCTCGACCTCTCCGGCCTTGCAGGCAAGGCGCTTGAAAAGGCGAAGTCGCTGACGATGGACGATATCAGCAACTTCGGCTGGAGCACGGTGGTGGACGACTATCACCTCATGGCGAACGTCATAAATATCAAGATCGATTGGGATCACGATGACGATGATACGCTCAGCGGCTCCAAGTTCTGGGCGGACGACGATGAGGATAAGCGCCCCGACTATATCCTGATCCACGTCAAGGATGCCGACGGCGATATCGAAGGCTCGCCCATCACGCTGAGAAAGTCCGAATTTGCGGGTCAGGACGAGTGGACCTGGTCCATCGATAAACCCGAGGACGCAAGCCCGTTCACGTACTACTACGTTTCGGAGGAGTACCCCGCAAGCTATGAGTACAAGGACGATTACACCTGTGAGATAGACGGGCTCGATATCACGAACACATGGCATAAGGAGGATTTCACCATCTCCGGCACGAAGATCTGGCAGGATGGGAATGATGCGGACGGCATCCGCCCGGAGACCGTCACGATCCGCCTGCTTGCGGACGGCGTGGAGGTCGCTTCCGCCGTGACCTCAAGGGCGGGCGACTGGAAGTATTTCTTCCCGAATCAGCCGAAGACGAAGGACGGCAGGACGATCCGCTACACCGTAACCGAGGACCCCGTCCCCGGTTACGAGATGAGGACCGACGGGTATAACGTGATCAACTTCCATTACAGCGGCGTGCTGAGGATCAGCGTGACCCGCTCCGCCGAGGACGCCACGAGGGAGCAGAGCTTCATCTTCGCGGTCGAAGGGCCGGACGGCGAGAATGCGCTGTCTCTCGAAGTTATGATCGTGCTTGCGGCCGGAGAAACGAGCGCAAGCGCCGTGATAAAAGCCCTGCCCGCCGGCAATTACACCGTTGAGGAGCATTCGGACTGGAGCTGGCGCTATGGCGCAGCCTCGGCCCAAACCGCCAGGGTCGAGCGCGGTAAGACCGCGGAGGTCAGCTTCGGCGAGGCTGTTGAAAACCGATACTGGCTCGACGGCTGCGGCTCGGATGGCTCCGGGAGCGCTGTCGCAGCTTCCTTCACGCATACCGCTGCGATCCTGCCCGACCCGGACGAGGATAAAAAGCGTTACAGACAAAACGTCTGATATTAACTGACATTAAAGAATCTGCTGCAGGAGAAACGATCACTGCAGCAGTTTTTTCGTTATTTGATAATGGTTTTAGTCGGCAAGAACGATCTCCCGAATGACCTGTTCCTCCGCTCTTGCCCGGCAGGAGTTCATTCTACGGATCCATTCGAGTTGATTTCGGGCCTTGAGCTCTTCGGTGACGCCTTCGGCTTTTGCGAGCCGGGAGGTAATGAGGTCGATCTGTTCATTTGCCTCACGATCGATATCGATGAGGTGCTGAGTCAGGGTGTTCTCCATTAGCATCAACGCGAAGGTGTCGGGCTGATGCTCCTTCAAAAACTTCTTCCGCATTCGTCCGAAGCGGCCGATATCACCGGTCGGTTGGGGAAGGAGTGTGAGGTCAGGATAGTAATAGTCGCCGTGTTTTGTGTAAGTGATCTCCATAATTATTTCCTCCTTTATGATTTAATGAATTCCGCGATGGGTTCCTGTGCCGCTTCCAGCAGGCCGGTCATTATCCCCGCAATAATCGGAACGACGATCAGCAGCACGCCGATTGTCAACAGCTGAAGCATGAGCTCCTTTGAGCCGCAGCCAATTATCAGCAGTAACAGGTCATACATGAGCAGCAGTCCTCCGCCGAACGTAAGCACAAACGCCGCCGCTCCTGACGCGAGCTTGAACGCAAGCTTCAGCACTGCAAGCAGCAGCCACACCGGAACGAGCAGTATTTTGAAGACGGTCCGCATAGTCATGTCCTCCTTCGAGTTTCTGAGAACATGATAGCAGACCGCACTCTATTTGACGAATGTGCGAAATGATTTCAAAAAGAAAATCGAGATAAGCTCAATGCCTACCTCGATTTTTCTTTGCCTTTTCTGTGCCTTAATTCTTGTTTCTTTGTGTATCCTTATCAGGAATGCTCCACCGTTACGATTTTTTAACGCTCTCGCTTCGCTCGCCTGTGCGTGCGTCTTAACCTGCGTCCCAACAACTATATTTCCTTCCGGTTGTCATCCTCCCCCGTTCTGTGTTATAATCATGCCATGGAAAACAGGCGTAAAAAAAGGAATACCGCGCTCGCCGTGACCTTCGGCGGGATAATGGCGGCGCTCGGAGTCGGGATAATGCTCGCGGGGGGCGCTTTGGGCATAGCCACGTACGCCGCGCCGCTCCTGGCTTCCGCGTGTCTCATCCCCGTCGTGAGGGAGTTCGGCAAGGGAAGGGCGTTCCTCGCGTTTCTTGCCGCGGCGATACTCTCGCTCTTTCTCTGCGCCGACAAGGAGTGCGCGTTCTTTTACGTTTTCATCGGCTATTATCCTATCGTAAAGCAGTTTTTCGAGCGTCCGCAAAGGCGCTTCGTCCGATTCCTTCTGAAGCTTATCCTGTTTGCGGGGGCGATCGGCACGATGTACCTTTTCCTTTATTACGTGCTCAGGCTCGGCGCGCTGATCGAGGAGTTCGGCGAATACGGTCTGGGCTTCGAGCTTATCATGTACGCGCTGCTCGTCGCCGTGATGCTCTTTTACGACAGGGCGGTCGGCGCGGCGGATATGCTGTACGTCAAAAGGATCCGCCCTAAGCTCAAGTTTCTCGACAGAGGGCGCTGATATACTTGCATTAAGTATTTCTTTTGATATAATTATGGGTATCACACCCGGAGAGATCTGTTATGGCAGTAAAAACCAGGCGTTTCATCGGCGATAAGGCGTTCTACCGCAAGCTTTTCGCGGTCATGCTGCCGATACTCGTTCAAAACGTAATAACCAATTTCGTGGGGCTTTTGGACAATATCATGGTCGGCCGCCTCGGCACGGAGCAGATGAGCGGCGTCGCCATTGTCAATCAGCTTATTTTCGTTTACGCGCTCTGCATTTTCGGCGGGATCTCCGGCGCCGGCATTTTCACCACGCAGTTCTACGGCTCGAAGGACGACGAGGGCGTGCGCCATACCGTGCGCGTCAAGTTCTACATCATACTGATCGCCACCGCCGTTTTCGCCGCCGCCTTCCTGTTCTTCGGGGACAAGCTCATATCCCTCTTCCTGCACGAGGGCAAGGAGGATCTCGACCTTGCGGCGACGCTCGAATACGGCAAACAATACCTTGCCGTAATGGTCTGGCAGGCGCTGCCCTTCGCGGTGATGCAGGTGTATTCCGGCACTCTGCGCGAAACGGGCGAGACCGTCGTTCCCATGTTCGCCGGCATCACGGCGATATTCGTCAACCTGTTCCTCAACTGGGTGTTCATTTTCGGCAAGCTCGGCGCGCCGGCGCTCGGCGTCGAGGGCGCGGCGCTCGCAACGCTCATAGCAAGGCTCGTGGAGTTCTCGGTCGTCGTCGTCTGGGCGCACACGCACACGAAGCGCTTCACCTATCTGAGGGGGCTCTACAAGTCCCCCAAGGTGCCGGGCAGGCTGCTTAAAAAGATCGCGGCAAAGGGCACTCCTCTGCTCCTTAACGAGGTGCTTTGGGCGAGCGGCATGACCGTGCTCAACCAGTGCTATTCCCAAAGGGGGCTCGAGGTGGTCTCCGCCGTCAACATCTCCTCCACCGTTTCGAATCTCTTCTTCTGCTCGTTCTTCGCCATGGGCTCGACCGTTTCGATAATCGTCGGTCAGCTGCTTGGCGCGGGCGAATTCGAACGCGCCGTCGACGAGGACAGGAAGCTCGTCGCGTTCTCCGTGACGCTCTGCACTCTGACCGGCATAGTCATGGCGGCGGTCGCTCCGCTGATCCCCCGCATCTACAATACGACGGACGCCGTCAAGTCGCTCGCGTGCGAGCTCCTTATCGTCTCCGCCTGCATGATGCCGCTCGACGCATTCACCAACGCGAGCTATTTCACGCTGCGCTCCGGCGGCAAAACGTTCATCACGTTCCTGTTTGATTCGGGCTTCGTCTGGGCGGTCTGCGTGCCCGTCGCGTTCGTGATCTCAAGGTTCACCGGAATCCCCATACTGCCCATGTTCATTATCGTCCGCGGGCTCGATCTTATCAAGTGCATAATAGGCTTTATACTTATCAAGAAACGCGCGTGGGTCAACAACCTGACCGTGGAAAACGGATAAAAAGCAACCGGCGAGGACCGTCCCCGGCGGGTGGTTTTCCCACGAAAGCTTAACGAGGTACCTCAATGAAACTCAACTTAAAGACCGCGGCGGCGGCAATGCTTGTGCTTACTGCACTTTTATCGGCGGGCTGCTCCGGCAAAACAGACAGTATGGAGACAGGCGCGGGCGTCGTCTCGCTGGATCCCGTCACCGCAGAGCCGACCGAGGCTCTGCCCACCCCCGAGCCCACTCCGGAGCCCACTCCCGAGCCGACGGAGGATCCTTCCGACATACGCCTGATCTACGAAGCGGAGCTCAATGAGATCACCGCCCGCAACGAGTATTCCTCCGAAACGCAGCGGATAATGGTCGAATCGGCGCTTTCGCTCTACGGCAAGGTGAGCTATTTTTGGGGCGGCAAGAGCTATTATAAGGGCTTCGACCCCGAATGGGGCAAGCCCTACAAGGTCACGAGTGCGGGCGATCCCACCACGGGCGAGATCCATCCCTACGGGCTCGACTGCTCCGGCTACATAAGCTGGTGCGGCGTGCAGCTCGGCAAGGGCGCAGAGTGGACGAGCAAAAACATCGGCGAGGGCACCTGGCACCAGTGGTCCAATTCCGTGGACGTTGAAGCGGGCGATATACGCCTCGGCGACGTCGTCTTCCAGAACACCTACCCCGGCGCCGAGACGCAGCATGTCGGCATAGTCGTCGGCTTCCTCGAAAACGGCGATCCCGTCATCGCCCACTGCTCCTGCACGGAGGGCGGCGTCGTCGTAACCACCGCGGGCGATACCTTCAATTTTTACAGACGATTCAAATTCATGATAGGATGAAAAAGTGATGCATGCCGACTGACGAGAGAGGCTGATCGATATAATGCCTTGCTGCATTTCGATATAAACGCGGGCGTTTTCGATATACGCATTCGCGTTCGATATGCGCCCGAAGGAGCATGGGAATTAGCAATTAGCAATTAGCAATTAGCAATTGCCCCCTCATCCGTCATTTCTCCCTTTGGTCGAAATGCCACCTTCCCCACCAAGGGGGGAAGGCTGAAAAACTTGCGAGCAAAGCAAGAAGCACTCAAGTTTTTAGGACGCACGCCAAGCGAGCAAAGCGAGAGTCGTCCACGTGGCCGAAAAATGTTTTTTTCGAGCCGAGTGGGCGTGACGCGCCGCGATAGGCGCGTAACCACGATCACGCAAGTTTGAGGAACCGCTCCTGCGAGACATATCCCAGTATGTGTGCACGATGTATCGTTAGTGTAACAAAGTCGGGAAGCATTAGCTTATCTGAAGCATCCCTCATCCACCGC
>DGHD01000034.1:19680-19973 GCA_002392505.1 Christensenella sp. UBA3857
GCGGTCCCCCTTCCCCTAGGGGGAAGGCTGAATAGTCGGTAAGCATTCCAACCAAAAGGCTTCCCCCCTGGGTGGGTTCGGAGTCGGTCGCCGAAGGCGATCCCGACCATCCGGTGAATGGTCGGGAAGACGGAGAACGGGCGGCAAGGTCCGCCCCGGCAAAAGCTCCGCGTAAGCGGTGATGAGGGGGTTATCTTTTCGGAAAATCCGGAGGATTTTCATCCGATCTTTTCTATTGTTACGCAGTCGGGAAGCTCAAGCATATCGTAAGCATCCCTCATCCACCGCTCGTT
>DGHD01000026.1:0-1942 GCA_002392505.1 Christensenella sp. UBA3857
GAGGGCGAAAGCAACTCGATCTCCAATCAGAAGGAGATATTACAGGCATACGCCAAGAAGAACGGGCTTCTGCATCCCAGGTTCTTCGTCGACGACGGTTTCTCCGGCACTACTTTTGACCGTCCGTCTTTCCGTGAGATGCAAGCCATGGCTGAGAACGGACAGATAGCAACGATCGTTGTGAAAGACCTCTCCCGTTTCGGACGCAATTACCTTGAGGTCGGTCAATACCTCGAGATCCGCTATCCAACCCTCGGGATACGCTTCATCGCCGTACAGGATAACGTGGATTCCGAGAGCAATACGGGTACGGAGCTAATGCCATTCTCCAACATCTTCAACGAATGGCATGCGGCGTCGACATCGAAGAAGGTCCGCGCGGTGTGGGCGTCGAGAGCCGCCCAGGGAAAGCGCGTCAGCCACATCGTTCCTTACGGTTATGTACGTGACGAAAAGGATATCGAGAAATGGCATATCGACGAGGAAGCCGCGGAGACAGTCAAAAGGATCTATGCTCTTTGCTTAGCAGGCAAGGGTCCGGCGCAGATCGCAAGGATATTGGAGGCGGATCGCATTCCTACTCCCAGCGAGCATTTTGTCGCCAACGGAAGGAATCCCCGAAGCAAGGTAACGACTATACCCTGCGGTTGGTCAGGCGATTGTGTAGCTGATATCCTCGACAACCGCCAATACACAGGCTGTGCGGTCAATAACAAATCGACACGCGTCAGCTACAAAGTCCACAAGACTATACTGCATCCCGAAGAGGAATACCAGATCATTCCCAATATGCAGGAAGCTATTATTCCCGAGGAACTGTGGCTGCGAGTCCATGAGCTTCGATCTCACAAGCACAGGCAGACCAGAACAGGATCGACGAGCATATTCTCCGGGCTTGTTTTCTGTGCAGACTGCGGAAAGAAGATGTACTTTATAGATACACGCCGCCAACGTCCAAACAGTCTGCATTTTGTCTGCTCGGGATATAAGGCGGGACGTCACGGATGCTCTTCGCACTATTTCAGGGAGGATGTCCTTAAGCGTATCGTGCTTGAGAACATTAGTAGATTCGCGGATTTTGTGCGTTCCTATGAATCTGTCTTCATGTGCTTTTTAGAACAGCGTCAGGCGAAAACCCGATCCGTTGATCTCAAACGCATGAAAAGAGCTGTTGAGAACAACAAAAAGCGTATAGACGAGATAGACCTTCTTATCGAGCACATCTATGAAGACAACGTAAAGGGAAAGCTTACCGACGAGCGGTTCATGACAATGAGCCGGAAGCTTGAAGAAGAACAACGATCTCTTAAAGCCGAAACGGAAGCTGTGGAATCAGAGCTTGCAAAAGAAGAGGAGCGAAAAACGGATCTGCGTCTCCTCCTCAAAATCGTCAGAGAGCGAACGGATATCCGTGAGCTAACTCCCGAGCTTGTGAATACGCTCATCCGCAGGATCGAGATCCATGAACCGCAGATCATAGACGGCCAACGAACAATCGGCGTTGATATTTACTTCACCGGTATTGGAATGTTCTCAGTACCCGATTCGGAAGAGCTGTCAGCGCTCATCTCCGAATTTTCCAAGCATTCAGCATGAAAAACGGTGCAGGCCTCCAATGCCTGCACCACCCATCAAAAAAGTATCCTTATACGGAACGCACGGTGTTACGATTTTAGCGAGCGCCCCGCCGGGAGCGTCTGCGACCGGCGAGGGGGAACCGCGATATGCCAACTCCGGGAAACTCACGGGGCGGACGTAAGCCGCCCGTTCTTCGCCTTCCCGACCATTCACAGGATGGTCGGGATCGCTCCGCGACCGTCTGCGAACCTCCTGCGAGACATATCCGAGTAAGTGCGCACGCTGTAACATTAGTGTTACGGAGTAGGGAAGCTCAAGTTAATCTGAATCCTCCCTCATCCACCGCTCGTTCCTCGCGGTCCCC
>DGHD01000026.1:2015-9078 GCA_002392505.1 Christensenella sp. UBA3857
ACCGAAACGCCTGCGTTTCGGTGGATGAGGGATAATTCCTAATTCCTAATTCCCGATTGCTGATCCCCAAACAAATATACATCCCCGAACCGTCGTGCTCCCCTTTACAAACGGGCGTTTTTATGGTATTATTTTTCCAAAGGTATTACCATTAAAACGGCAATATGCGGTTTGGTTTTACGAAGTACATTTTCTGTTTGAAAAAGAGGTGTCGATATGAAAAAAACAGCCCTTATAATGGGGAGCGACAGCGATCTTCCCGTCGTTGAAAAAGCCGTCGGCGTGCTCAAAAAGCTCGGCATGCCCTACGAGGCGCACGTTATGAGCGCGCACCGCACGCCGGAACGCGCGGCGGATTTTGCGAAGAACGCCAGGGACAACGGCTTCGGCGTGGTCATCGCCTTTGCCGGCAAGGCGGCGCATCTTGCGGGCGTGCTTGCCGCGGGAACCTCGCTTCCCGTGATCGGCGTGCCCATTAAGGGCTCGGATCTCGGCGGGCTCGACGCGCTCCTTTCCACCGTGCAGATGCCCTCCGGCATACCCGTGGCGACAGTCGCCATAGACGGCGGCGCGAACGCCGCTTGGCTCGCCGCGCGCATACTCGCCGCGGACGACGACGCGCTTTACGCAAGGCTCCTCGAGGAAAAGGCGAAGATGGCGGCTTCCGTCGCCGAGAAGGACGCAAAACTCGATCTGTGAAAAAAGAGACCATCTAACATAACAAGAAAGGACGCCTTTTTGCTTAAAGGCGAGGGTTCAACATCATGACGAAGAGCAGCAGCAAGTCTTACGCCGAGGCCGGCGTCGACATCACCGCCGGTTACGAGGCGGTCAAAAGGATAAAGGAACACGTCGCAAGGACGAATATCGCGGGCACCGCTTCGGAGCTCGGCGGCTTCGGCGGCGCTTTCGAGCTGATGGGCTATAAGGAGCCCGTCCTCATCTCCGGCACGGACGGCGTGGGCACCAAATTAAAGCTCGCCTTCCGCATGGACAAGCATGACACCATCGGGATCGACTGCGTGGCCATGTGCGTGAACGACGTCGTATGCGCCGGCGCAAGCCCGATATTCTTCCTCGATTACATCGCCACGGGCAAGCTCATCCCCGAGAGGATCGAGAGCATCGTTAAGGGCGTTGCGGACGGCTGCGTCGAGTCAGGCTGCGCGCTGATCGGCGGCGAGACCGCGGAAATGCCCGGCTTCTATCCCGAGAACGAGTACGACCTTGCCGGCTTCTCCGTCGGCGTCGTCGAAAAGTCCGAGCTTATGGACAACGCGAACGTCAAAGAGGGCGACGTCATAATCGCCATGCCCTCCTCCGGCGTGCATTCGAACGGTTTCTCGCTCGTCAGGAAGATATTCGACGTGGAAGGGGAGGAGCTCTTCGAGTTCGTTCCCGAGCTCGGCATGACCCTCGGCGAGGCGCTCCTCACCCCGACGAGGCTTTACGTTAAGCCCGTCAAGGCGCTCCGCAGGGCGGCGAACGTACACTCGCTCGCGCACATCACCGGCGGCGGCTTCTATGAGAATATCCCCCGCGCCATCCCGAAGGGCCTCTCCGCGAAGATAGACAGGGAAAAGGTGCGCGTGCTGCCGATATTCCGCCTTATCGCCGAAAAGGGCAATATTCCCGAGAGGGATATGTTCAACACCTTCAACATGGGCGTCGGCATGGTCGCCACGGTCTCCCCGGAGGAGGAAGCCGCCGCGACAGCCGCCCTTAAGGAAGCGGGCGTGGACGCCTATACGATCGGCACGGTCGTCGCCTCCGACGAAGGCGTTATAATGTGATATGGAAAAGGTCAGGACGGCCGTCCTCGTTTCGGGCGGCGGAACGAATCTCCAGGCGCTGATAGACGCGTCCTCCCGCGGGGAAATGCCCTCCGTTTCGATAGCTCTCGTCGTGTCGAACAAGCCCGGGGCGTACGCCCTCACAAGGGCGGACAACGCGCTCATACCCCGCGCCGTGATAGAGAACGGTCCCGATTTCGAGGAGGAGCTCAGCTCGCTCCTTAAGGAGAACGGGATAGAGCTGATCGTCCTCGCCGGGTTTTTGAGGATACTCTCCGCAGACTTCATAAACGAGTACGCCGGCAGGATAATAAACGTGCATCCCTCGCTGATCCCCTCCTTCTGCGGCAAGGGCTTCTACGGGCTCAGGGTGCACAGGGCGGCGCTCGAAAGGGGCGTCAAAGTCACCGGCGCGACGGTGCATATAGTTACGGAGGAGGCGGACGCGGGTCCCATACTCCTTCAGAAGGCAGTCGATATCGAGGAGGGCGACACTCCCGAGATATTGCAGAGAAGGGTCATGGAGCAGGCGGAATGGCAGCTCCTGCCCCGCGCGTGCGAGCTTGTCGCAGCCGCGATTTCAAAAGAAAAACAGGAAGGATCGGAGCTTTGATATGAAAAAACTGTTTTCCCTGCTTCGCACCCAGCAGTATTCGGGGCGCGGAATAATACTCGGCACCACCGCTCGCGGCGAGATCGCGATCGCCTATTTCATCATGGGAAGATCGGCCTCCAGCCGCGCAAGGAGATTCACCAGGCGCGGGGACGATCTTGCCATCAACTACACCGCGAAGAAGGATCCCGAGCATGCGGAGCTCATCATCTACTCCCCGATAAGAGTGCTCGGAAACAAGGTGATAGTCACCAACGGCGACCAGACGGACACCGTTTACGACGCGCTCGTTTTGGGCGGCAGCTTCGAATCGGCGCTTCGCACCCGCTGCTTCGAGCCCGATCCCCCTCATTTCACCGCAAGGATATCGGGTCTCGTAACGGTTGAAAACGGCGTGCCGAGCTTCGAGCTTTCCGTGCTCAAGGCGGGCGATCCGGAGGGGCATACCTGCTCCCGCCAGTTCTTCTGCTATGAGAACCGTCCCGGCTGCGCGCATTACATCCACACCTACATGGGCGGGACCGACGTTTTGAAGACCTTCGAGGGCGAGCCCTGGGAGGTGGCGATCCCGAACGATATCGACAAATTCACCGACATGGTCTGGAACGGCATCAACGAGGATAATAAGGTCGCGCTGTACGTGCGCTTTATCGATCCCAAAACGATGGATTTCACCGACAGGCTTATCAACAAATACGAATAACGATCGGAAGGAAAGAATGGACATGAAAGAACTGAAGCTCAAATACGGCTGCAACCCGAATCAGAACCCCGCGATGCTCTCCATGCCGGATGGGGGAGACCTCCCCTTTGAGGTGCTTAACGGCAACCCCGGCTATATCAATTTCCTCGACGCGTTCAATTCCTGGCAGCTCGTCAGGGAATTGAAGGCGGCGCTCTCGCTTCCCGCTGCGGCGTCCTTCAAGCACGTCAGCCCCGCTGGCGCGGCGGTAGGCGTTGCGCTTTCCGACGTGATGAAGCAAAAGCTCTTCGTCACGCATATCGAAAACATAAACGATTCGCCCCTTGCCTGCGCTTACGCGCGTGCGCGCGGCGCGGACCGCATGTCCAGCTTCGGCGATTTCATTGCGCTCTCCGATAAATGCGATCTTTTGACCGCCATGGTCATAAAGCCCGAGGTCTCGGACGGCGTCATCGCGCCCGATTACGATGCGGACGCGCTGGAGCTTTTGAAGACCAAAAAGGGCGGCAAATACTGCATAATTAAGATGGATCCCGATTACTCCGCTCCCGAATCGGAAACGAAGGAGGTATTCGGCGTGCGCTTCACCCAGAAGCGGAACGACGCCGTGCTCGACGAAAGCACCCTGACGAATATCGTCACGGAGAATAAGGAGCTTCCCGATTCCGCGAAGCGCGATCTCATCGTCGCCATGATAACGCTCAAATACACCCAGTCGAACTCCGTTTGCTACGCGGTCGACGGGCAGGCGATCGGCGTCGGCGCGGGGCAGCAGTCCCGCATACACTGCACGCGGCTTGCGGGCGACAAGGCGGATAACTGGCTCATGCGCGAGCATGAAAAGGTATTGGCGCTCCCGTTCAGGGAGGGTATCGCCCGCCCCGACAGGGACAACTGCATCGACTGCTATATCTCCGATCACGCGGACGACGTTTTGAAGGAGGGCGAATGGCAGCGCTTCTTCACCGAAAGACCCGCCGAGCTCACGAAGGAAGAAAAGCGCGCGTTCCTCGATAAGAGGGCGGGCGTCGCGCTCGCTTCCGACGCGTTCTTCCCCTTCTCCGACAATATCACGAGGGCGGCAAGGAGCGGCGTCAAATACATCGTTCAGGCGGGCGGCTCCAAGCGCGACGGCGAAGTCATAGAGGAGTGCGACCGTCTCGGCATAACCATGGTGATGAACGGCATAAGGCTGTTCCATCACTGATAACGGACAAAGGATGATACGATGAACATTCTCATAATAGGCGGCGGCGGCCGCGAATACGGCATTGCAAAGAAACTCAGGGAGGATGAGCGCGTCGAAAGGCTTTACGCGCTGCCCGGCAACGGGGGCATGGCGGAATTCTGCGAATGCTTCCCCGTAAAGGCGACCGACATGGAAGGGGTAAGGGCTTTTGCCGAAGCTCATCCCGTCGATTTTGCCGTTGTCACTCCGGACGATCCGCTTGCCATGGGCATGGCGGACATGCTCCGCGGGATGGGCGTGCCCTGCTTCGGCCCGTCGAAGGCGGCGGCAAGGATAGAGGCGAGCAAGATATTCGCAAAGTCGCTGATGGAAAAATACGGCGTCCCCACCGCAAGGGCGGCGAAGCTCGATTCCCTTGAGGATGCGCTTAAGTACGTCAATGAAAACGAGCCGCCCATGGTCGTCAAGGCGGACGGGCTTGCGCTCGGTAAGGGCGTGTTCATCTGCCGCACAAAATGGGAGGCGGAAGCCGCGGTAAGGGAGCTCATGGAAAACAAGCTCTTCGGCGAATCCGGCGCAAGGGTGCTCGTTGAGGAGTTTTTGGAGGGGCCGGAGGTAACGGTGCTGAGCTTTGCCGACGGCAGGACCGTCGTCCCGATGGTCGCCTCGATGGATCATAAAACGATATTCGAGGGCGGAAAGGGTCCCAACACCGGCGGCATGGGCGTTATCGCGCCCAACCCCTTCTATACGGAGGAAGCCGCCAAGGAGTGCATGGAGAGGATATTCCTGCCCACGATAAACGCCATGCGGGCGGAGGGCTGTCCCTTCTCCGGCTGCCTGTATTTCGGGCTGATGCTCACGAAGAACGGTCCCAAGGTGATCGAGTACAACTGCCGCTTCGGCGATCCCGAGGCGCAGACGATACTCCCCCTTATGGAGTCGAGCTTGCTCGACGCGATGCTCGCCTGCGAGAACGGTACGCTCGCCGAAACGCCCGTCGTATTCTCCGGCAGGGCGGCAGCGAACGTGGTGCTCGTCTCCGGCGGGTATCCCGGCAAGTACGAAAAGGGTCTGCCCATTGAAGCGGGCGAGCTTGACGAGGGCGTTTCGCTCGTGCACGCCGGCACCAAAAAGACGGAGGAAGGCTTCGTCACGGCGGGCGGCAGAGTGCTGAACGTCGTCGCCGTAAGGGACGACCTTGAAAGCGCCGTCGAAGCCGCTTACCGAAACGCCGAAAGGGTGTCTTTCCCCGGCATGTTCATGCGCCGCGACATTGGGAAAACGGCGATCGATGAGATAAAGAGAGGTTGAATTATGGTATTCAGAGTTTATTCCGAAAGAAAGAGCGAGTTTTCGCTGGAGGCGGAGAGCCTTAAGAACGACCTTGTCACGCTGCACGGCATAAAGGGATTGAAGCGCGTCAGGATACTCCGCCGCTACGACGTTGAGAACGTCTCGGAGGAGACCTTCATGAACTGCGTCGACAGCGTGTTCTACGATCCGCGCACGGAGGAGAGCCTTTTTGAGCTCCCCGCGGACGCCGACCGCGTTTTCGCGGCGGAATACCTGCCCGGTCAGTACGACCAGTGCGCCGACGCGGCAGAGCAGTGCATAAAGCTCATCGCCCTGGGCGGCGGCGAGGGCGCGGAGCCGAAGGTAAGGACGGCGCGCGTGTACCTCGTTTACGGCGATATTTCGGATGCGGATCTCAAGGAGATAAAGGCGAGCCTCATCAACCCCGTCGACAGCCGCGAGGGCGAGATCGAAAAGCCCGAGAGCCTCGCCCAGAAATACGACGAGCCCGATACGGTCGAGTTCATACACGGCTTCACCGCCCTTGACGACGAGGGGCTTAAAAAGCTCATCGCCGATATGGGTCTTGCCATGGACCTTGCGGACGCCGTCTGCTGCCGGGATTATTTCAGGGAAGAGGGCAGGGACCCCTCCGTTACGGAGATAAAGGTGCTCGACACCTATTGGTCGGATCACTGCCGCCACACCACCTTCAACACGCATATCGATTCCGTCGAGTTCGAGGACGACGACGTGAAGGCGGCTTACGAAAGGTACCTCGTCCTCCGCGAGAGACTGGGCGACACGAAGCCCGTCTGCCTCATGGATATGGCGACGATCGGCGCGAAGTACCACAAAAAGCTGACAAACAGGCTCAGGAGCCTTGACGACTCGAAGGAGATCAACGCCTGCACGGTCAAGGTCAAGGTCGATCACGACGGAGAGGACGAGGATTGGCTCCTCCTCTTCAAGAACGAAACGCATAATCATCCCACCGAGATAGAGCCCTTCGGCGGCGCGGCGACCTGCGTCGGCGGCGCGATACGCGATCCTCTTTCCGGCAGGGGCTACGTATATCAGTCCATGAGGATAACCGGCGCGGCGGATCCCACAAGACCCGTTTCCGAGACCATCCCCGGCAAGCTCCCGCAGAGGCGCATTGTCAGGGAGGCGGCGGCGGGCTTCTCCTCCTACGGCAATCAGATAGGTCTTGCGACGGGCGTCGTGCACGAGCTGTATCATGAGGGCTATGCCGCCAAGCGCATGGAGGTCGGCGCGGTCATCGCCGCCGTCCCGCAGGCGAACGTCCGGCGCGAGGAGCCCGCTGCGGGCGACTCCGTGATACTCATGGGCGGCAAGACCGGGCGCGACGGCTGCGGCGGCGCAACGGGCGCTTCGAAGGCGCATACCTCCTCCTCGCTCGAGCTCTGCGGAGCCGAGGTGCAGAAGGGCAACGCGCCGGAGGAAAG
>DGHD01000026.1:9194-13252 GCA_002392505.1 Christensenella sp. UBA3857
GCAACGATTTCGGCGCGGGCGGCGTATCGGTCGCGATAGGCGAGCTTGCGGACGGTCTCGTTATCGACCTTGATAAGGTCCCCAAGAAGTACATGGGTCTCGATTCAACGGAGCTTGCGATATCCGAATCGCAGGAGCGCATGGCGGTCGTCGTGGAGGAAAAGGATACGGAGGAGTTCATCGCCCTCTGCAGAGCGGAGGGAGTCGACGCCGTAAAGGTCGCCCGCGTCACGGACGAGGGCAGGCTCACCATGTTCTTCAAGGGACAGAAGGCGGTCGACCTTTCAAGGGCGTTCATAGACACCAACGGCGCGGCGAAGCACACCGCCGTAAAGGTCGAAAAACAGCATGATTACAAACCGGAGGAATTGACCGGTACGTTCAGGGAAAAGCTCATAAAGGTCGCTTCCGATCTTAACGTCTGCTCGCAGAGGGGACTTGCGGAGACCTTCGATTCCACCGTCGGCGCGAACACGGTTCTCATGCCCTTCGGCGGCAAAAAGCAGCTCACGCCCACGCAGGCGATGGCGGCGAAATTCCCCGTCAGGGACGGCAAGACCGAGACCTGCTCCGTAATGAGCTGGGCTTTCGATCCCTATATTTCGGAGGCGTCCCCCTATTGGGGCTCCTACATGGCGGTCGCGGATTCCTATGCGAAGCTCGCGGCGGCGGGCGCCGATCTCGACGAGTGCTGGATGAGCTTCCAGGAGTATTTCGAGAGGCTCAAATCGGCGTCCTCCTGGGGCAAGCCCATGGCGGCGCTCCTCGGCGCGCTCGACGCGCAGGTCGACCTCGGCACGGCGGCGATAGGCGGCAAGGATTCCATGAGCGGCAGCTTTGAGGATATCCACGTCCCGCCCACGCTCATTTCGTTCGCCGCGGCAAAGGGGAACGTAAAGAACGTGATCTCGCCCGAGTTCAAGCATGCGGGCAGCTGCGTCTACCGCGTCACCGCGCAGAAGGACGAAAACGGTCACGTCAACGGGCGCGCCTACCGCAAGCTCTCCGTTATCATCTCTCAGTTCATAAAGCAGGGCGCCGTTACCGCGGCTTACGTGCCCGGCAGGTTCGGCACGGCGGAGGCGCTCATCAAGATGGCGATGGGCAACGGGATAGGCGTAAAGCTCTTTACGGACGATATCTTTAAGCCGGAATACGGCGCGTTCGTGATCGAATGCCCCGCCCAGACCGGCATACACGATCCTGAGATCGAAATGGAGTTCATCGGCGTCACGATCGACAAGCCCGTCATAAAGCTTGCCGAGATCGCTGTGAAGCACCCCGATACGGAGCCCGTGCCGCTTGCCGACATACTCGCTCCCTATGAGGAAAAGCTCGATCAGATATTCCCCGCGGCGGCGAAGGCCGGCGAAATGCTCAAGGTCGAGTGCGCCGATAAGCCCTACGTCAAGCCCTTCGGCGTTTCAACGGCGAGCCCCAGGGCGGTCATCCCCGTTTTCCCCGGCACCAACTGCGAGTATGAGACCGAACGCCGCTTCAACGAGGCGGGCTTCGATACCAAGGTGGTCGTCGTACGCACCGGCTCCGGAAAGGCGCTTGCCGAATCGATAGACGATTTCACGCGCGAGGTCGCCTCGTCCCAGGTGATATTCATTCCCGGCGGCTTCTCCAACGGCGACGAGCCGGACGGCTCCGGCAAATTCATCGCCGCGTTCCTCAAGAACGCCGAATGCAGAAAGGCGGTGGAGGATATGCTTTCCCGCGGGGGTCTCATGGGCGGCATCTGCAACGGCTTCCAGGCGCTCCTTCGCACGGGGCTCCTGCCCTACGGCAAATTCGTCCAGCCGAGCGCCGAAATGCCCTCGCTCACGCATAACGTCATCGCAAGGCATATGTCGCGCATTGTCCGCGTAAGGGTGGAATCCTCCGCAAGCCCGTGGCTCAGGAACGTCCGCCGGGGCGAGATCTACTCCGTGCCCATCTCCCACGGCGAGGGACGCTTCGTTGCGCCCGAGAACGTGATAAGGGAGCTTGCGGCGAGCGGGCTCGTCATCACCCGCTACGTTGACGATAAGGGGCTTCCCACGATGGAAATGCCCTTCAACCCCAACGGCTCTTACGCCGCGATAGAGGGCGTAATGTCGCCGGACGGGCGCATATTCGGCAAGATGGGTCACGCGGAGCGCATCGGCGGCGGGCTTTACAGGAACGTGCCCGGCGTCTACGATATGAGGCTCTTCGAGTCCGCTTACGATTTCTTTAAGTGATAATACGGTTTGGAGGTACGATCCATGGCAAAGCTCATTGACGGCAAAATGATCGCGGGCAAGGTGATGGAGGAGGTCGCGGAGGGCTCCCGCAGGCTCGTCGCCCAATACGGCGAGGAGGCGCGCCCCAACATGACGCTCGTGCTCGTCGGCAGCGACCCCGTTTCGAAGAAGCTCGTCGATCTCAAAGCGAAGGACTGCGAAAAAACGGGCATAACCCCCACGGTGATCGCCCTTTCCGAAACGACGAGCGAGGAAAAGCTCCTGCGCCTTGTAGACAGGCTCAATTCGGATGAGGACGTTAAGGCGATACTCTGCCAGCTTCCCGTGCCGGAGCATATCTCCACCAAAAAGCTGCTTGCCGCCATCGCGCCCGAAAAGGACGTCGACGGCTTCTCCGCCCGCATCGACAGCGACGATTACGATATCGCCGCCTGCACGCCCGCGGCGGTGATGCGCATGCTGAAGGAGAGCGGCGTCGAGGTCGCGGGGAAGCACTGCGTCGTCGTCGGCAGGGACAATATGGTCGGCAAGCCCATGGCGATACAGCTCCTTCTTAACGACGCGACGGTCACCGTCTGTCACTCGAAGACCGCCGAGCTTGCGGAGCATACCCGCCGCGCCGACGTGCTCATCGTGGCGGTGCAGAAGCCCCGCTTCGTTACGGGCGACATGGTTAAGGAGGGCGCCGTCGTGATCGACGTCGGCATGAACTATATCGACGGTCATCCCGTCGGCGACGTGGATTTTGATTCGGTCGAGCCGAAAGCCTCCATGATCACCCCCGTGCCCGGCGGCGTCGGCCCCATGACAAGGGCGGGACTGCTCGTCAACGCATTAAAGCTCGCGGAGAGAAAGACGAAATGAGATTAGAGATCGATACCTGCACGGTCGAGATAGACGAAAACGCGACGCGCGAATACTACGCCGCGCATATCGGCGAGAAGAACGACTGCCAATGCGCTGAGTGCAGGAATTTCCGCGCCGCCGCGCCGCTCGTTTCCGAAAAAGTCAAAGCTTTTTTCAGGGATTGCGGCATAGACGATATGCTGGATTTCGTTGAGCTCACTCCATACTCTTCGGAGAAAGGCGATTATCTCTACGGCGGCTGGTATCATCTTGTGGGAAGCATCGAGGGCGGCAAAAGCCCTAAAATTTGGCTCCCTCCCGCAGCAAGAATGCGGCGCATCTTTTATAAGCTGTTTAACAGAGAAAAATACGAAGCGCTCGTCCGTGCGGCGGAGGACCTTTCCAACGAAAGAACGAGCGGTATTCTCGAGCTTGATGAATGCTTCTCCGTATGGTTTTCGAACAGAAAGGATTTGATAGCAAAGGATTTTCCGGAAAACTGCATCCAGCTCGATTTCGACGCGAAGCTCCCGTGGGTGATAGAGGAAAAGCCCGAATAAGAATATAGTCGAAATACGAAAACAGCTCGACGGGGGCACTTCGTAAGGAAGTTGCCTCCCTCCCGTTTGAACTCAAGATAATTGACGTGCCGGTCAGGAATGGTATAATGAATAAAACAAATCGGTATTTGTGGAGGAAAAGAGAATGATAGACGGCCATATTCACATAGAAAGAGGTGATTACACTCTGGAATGGATCCAGCAGTTCGTTGATAGAGCTGTTGCGACGGGACTTGATGAGATAAGACTTCTTGAGCACAATTACATGTTCAAAGAGTTCGAGCCAATGTATGACACAGTGCGTGCAAACTCCGATTTTGTGAACGACTGGTTTGTTCGCAAGGCTGGCAAAAAGGACTATAAAGAGTACCTTGATCTGATAGATAAAGTCAGGGCAAATCAGTATCCTGTCAGCATTAAG
>DGHD01000004.1 GCA_002392505.1 Christensenella sp. UBA3857
CAGGCTGAAAACCTGCATCTCCTTAAGTGCATGCACCCTTGGGCGCAAGTCTCTCCCCCGTCACTTTTTTTGCACGTGTTGCCGTCGAACACAAGGCAGCCGTCGCCGAATTTAAGCCTGCACCCTTTTTCGGATCATCGGGGTGATTCCATCGCCTTTTCCCGACGGTGCAAAAAACCGCTCATGCCGCCGGAAATCGCACGCCCGCGCCCGCTTCCCCGCCGCTTGACAGCGCTTGTGTTTGCGGCTATAATCAAATCGACACCACGTCGATTTCACGATCGGCGGACGTTCGTTATTCGCCGCAAAGTCGTCACAGCGTTTTTTGCGGGAAGCGCGGGCGATACGGCGTCCGCGCCGGGACAAGCTGCGACAGAGGTTTCAACATGAAAAAAGGGATCGGGATAAAAACGAAGGTCGCGATAACCGCGATAGTATTCATGGTACTGCTGACGGCGGTCATTTCGCTCGTCGGCTACACGCTCTACCGCAGCAGCGTAATGGAAAGCTACCGGACGTATGCGGATACGGTGCTGGAATACGCGTACCGCATGGCGGTGAAATACTCCTTCGGCGATATGATCGCGGCGCGCGAAATGCCCGAGGGGTATGAGGCGCTCCGCACAGAGCTGAACAGTGTCAAGGATTCCTCCGATATCGAGTATCTGTACGCGATCTATTTTGAGGATACGGACGACATCCACAGCCTTCATTACGCGATCAACGCGAAGTCAGAGGCGGAGCTTTCGACCGGCGTTCCCGTTTCCCAGATATACACCTGCATGGGAAAGCCCTGCGAGGAGGGCAGTTTTGAGGACGATACGCTCATGATCCTCCAGCAGGCGGTAAAGAACGGCAAAAAGGAGAACGGCACGCTGGAGGGGTACTCCTCCGAATACGGGCACATGCTGAACGGCTACCGCGTTATATTCGACAGCCGCGGCGAGGCGGTCGGTCTGATCTGCGTGGAGATCGACATAAACAGGATAAACGCGGGCCTTCGCCGCTACGTTTACACGGTCATTTCGATCGCGGCGGCGTTCACCGCGGTGATTGTGATACTGTATCTGTTCAACACCGAGCGCTATCTTATAGGGCCAATCGAGAGGATAGCGAAGAGCAGCGATTCCTTCGTTGAAAAGATGCGAAGCAATTCCGAGCCGGAGGAGCTCGTATTCGAGGATCCGAAGGTACGCTCCGGCGGGGAGCTCAAGCTGCTTTCCGACAACGTAAAGAGCCTTGCGGACGGCGTTTCGGCATATATGACGAACCTTAAGGCGGCGACCGCCGAGAAGGAGCGCATCGGTACGGAGCTCGCTCTTGCGACGAAGCTGCAGGCGGCGTTCCTGCCGAACAGCTTTCCCGCCTTCCCCGACAGGGGCGAGTTCGATATCTGCGCCTCGATGGATCCCGCAAAGGAGGTCGGCGGCGATTTCTACGACTTCTACCTGATCGACGACGATCATCTCTGCCTGCTTATCGCGGACGTTTCCGGCAAGGGCATACCCGCCGCCCTCTTCATGATGGTATCGAAGATAATACTGCAGAGCTGCGCTATGCTCGGGCAGTCCGCCGGAGAGGTGCTGACCAAGACCAACGAGGCGATCTGCTCCAACAACAAGGAAAGCATGTTCGTAACGGTTTGGATCGGCATACTGGAGATCTCCACCGGCAGGCTCACCTGCGCCAACGCCGGGCACGAATATCCCGCTCTGAGCCGGAAGGACGGCGGATTCGAGCTTGTAAAAGACAGGCACGGTCTTGTCATCGGCGGTATGGACGGCGTTAAGTACAAGGAATACGAGCTGACGCTCTCCCCGGGCGATAAGCTCTTCGTCTATACGGACGGCGTGCCCGAGGCGACCGATGCGGACAACGGCATGTTCGGCACGGAGCGCATGCTCTCGGCGCTGAACGCGGAGCCCGGCGCCTCGCCCGAGCGCATACTTAAAAACGTGCGCGCGGCGGTTGACGGTTTCGTGAACGGGGCGGAGCAGTTCGACGATCTTACGATGCTCTGCTTCGAATACAGGGGCAAATAACGATACCCCGCGCGGAGCATCGTTCCGTGCGGCAAATGATAAACGGCCATGCCGAATGGAGAAAAGCAATGAAAAAGGTCATCGCGATGCTTATCTGCATACTCATGCTATTCGCTGCGCCCGCCGCGATATTCGCCTCTTCTCAGCCCGCGCCCAAGGACGAGCCGATACCGATCCACGAGGTCTATATAAAGGGCTTCCGTCCCGCCGTCGCCGGATCCACGCCGGAATTCGCCTCCCCGCTCTTCACGGACGAGGCGGTGTTCGACTTCTACAACCACGTCTATTCCTGCTGGCACGACGACACGGAGGGACTCGATATGTTCGATGAACAGACGCCCTTCGTGATCGATCACGAATACAGCGAGGGCTGCCTCATCGCCCCCGGGGATGGCTGTTATTTCGCAGAGGACTGCGTTTTCTACATCAACGGGCGCGCTGACTACGTCGATTACGTTATGCCGCATCAATACTTCGAGCGCAGCGTATACGTCAAGTCCATCGCCTTCCCCTGCTTTGAGCGGTACGTGCCGGGCGATATCGACGATACCGGAGAGGTCGAAGCCTCCGACGCGCTGCTCGCGCTGAGGAATGCGCTCGTCATAATCACGCTCAACGACGCGCAGACCATGATCGGCGACGTCGACTTCAGCGGCAGCGTTTCCGCCGAGGACGCGCTGATGATACTCCGCACCTCGCTGGGCATCGGCGGATTCTGATCCCCCGCCCCCTGCCGGTGATACGGCAAAAAGCCTGACTGGGCAAACCAAAACGCCCCGCAAGCCGCGCTTGCAGGGCGTTTTTTCGTGCCCGGGTATCGGGGGTAAATGTCGGGGGGATCAATGGTTCTTCACGACCGCGTACATCAGCTTGTCGAACTCCGGGAGGGCGCTCGTTATTCCTTTCTCCGTCACGGACAAGCCGTTTTTCGCGAGTTCCTGCGCGAAGGTCCCGAACGATACCATCCTGCATGACGTTGCGGCGACCAGCATTTTTCCCGACTCATGGTCTCTTTCCTGTATTTCAAAGGCTTTCGTGACGTCGCTTTGCATTTCGGTTTCACCGTCGCCCATCGTGCATATAAGAGCAAGCCCGTCCGGTTTCAGATGATCGCGTATGAATCGGTAAAACCCGTTCCTGTCCTCATCCGGCACGAGCATATGAATGACCGCAACCGCATAGATGAAATCAAAACAGGCGTCCGTTTCATCCGAGAGGAAGTCAAGCACGCTGAAACTGCGGGCGTATCGGGGCAGTTTTTTTCGGCAATACGATATGGCTTCCTCTGAAATATCGGTGGCTGAAAGACGGAACCCATTCTCCAGGACGACCTTTGAATCCCTGCCCTCGCCGCAGCCCAATTCAAGCAGGTCGTGTTCAGGCTGTATGCGGTATCGCCGTATGACGTCCATGACGATCGGCGTGCACGCATCGCTTGCCCAGCTGACGCCTTTTTGATGAGCGGTTTTGTACCTTTCCTCATAGGCGGTATAGTATTTCTCGTTCATTCTCCCCTCCTGCCGCCGGGCGGCGTCGATGCTGCGGGTCATTTCCGGGGGATGTATTCCTCGAACCGGAAGATGAACGGCTCCACGTTCGGGAAACCGAGGATGGCTTTCTGCGATTGAACTTTTTCAACCACAGATGCGTCATTTTCAGGCGGCAGCTGCAAATTTTCTTTTCGTTCTTGAGGAGTATCCCCAGGATATTCTTTTGTGAGAAAATTACCGGATGCCCTATTATCGAAGCTTCCCCGTCAGAAGCAGGATATGCGAAAAGGATTTCCAAACGCCGGGCGGGGATAAGAGCGCAATTTTACTTCATACCGAAGAACGAAGCGAAGCTTTTCAGGACGCGATCCATTTTGACCGGGTCGCGGAACTTGTGATCCGCGCCCTCGACGGCGTCGAATTCGATGAGGTTATTATCGGCAAAATCCCTTACCGATTCGAAGGGGACGACCTCGTCGTTCGTGCCGTGGATTATGAGGATATCCTCCGCAAAATCGAGGAACTCCCGCTTGGTGATATCCGCTTCCTTAAGGCTTTCGACAAAGGGCTTGTCGATCTTGATCCTGCTGTCGAAGCCGACGAGCACGGGCTTGCCTTTTTCGAGCTTTTTCAGCTCGTCCTCCCCGATTATATCGAGCATTACGCCGTACATATCGACCGCCGGGCAGCGCAGGCAGAGCTTTTTGAACGGGAAGCCGTTCTCCGAGGCGTATTTAAGGAACAGATACCCGCCGAAGCTCGTCGCCGAGCCGTAAAGCTCCGCCCCGGGGAACGCGTTCCGAACGTAAGCGATCATCTCTTTAAGATACGCTCCGCAGTCCTCCAGCCGGAGGGTCTTCCTTACGTCCTCGCCGTGGCAGGGCCAGTTGAATATCACGAGCCCGACGCCCTTGTTTTTGGAAATAAGGCGCTTCGCGAGCTTTTCCGCGGATTTATTGTCCCTGTTCCCGCTGAAGCCGTGCCCGAAAAGGACAATGCTTTTTAAGCTCGCGGGATCGTCCGCATACATTTTGCAGCTGATGCTCAAGCCGTTTGAATTTACGTTGAAATACTTTTCCATCGGAGTTCCTCCCGATAAGCCATTATGATGTTATAATACACGATTTGGCGAAAAATGCAAGCTTTGGACACGGCTTGCGTCCCGCCCCCTCATCAGTCGCTTCGCGACAGCTTCCCCGCCAATGGGGGGAAGCCTTTCGGTTGGCTGCTTAGCAAGAAAGCCCGGCGCTTTGCCGGGCTTTTGCTGTTTTGGTGTTTACACGACGGAAGGCTCGGTGAAGAGGTTGCCCTCCGCGAAGCGGGAGAGTCTGAGCCTTGAGGCGTCGATGGTGGGCTCGAGTCCCAGGATCATCTCGCTCATAACGGTGCCGGTGACGGGACCGAACATGAAGCCGTGCCCCGAGAAGCCGACGGCGACGTAGAAGCCCTCGACCTCCTCCACCTTATCGTAGATGGGCTGGCGGTCGGGCGACATATTGTAGAGACCCGCCCACTGGCGGATGACGCGGAGCCTGCCGATGGGCGGCAGCACCTTGTCGATGGTCTTCGCCATCTCCTCGAGGAAATGCCAGGAGGAGGTGCGGCGGAGGTCCCTGGGCTCGGACGAATCGCTCCTGCCCATTATGAAGGAGCCGTGCGGCGTCTGCTGGACGTAGAGGTTAAGGTTGAACGCCATTACCATGGGATCCTGCATGGGCTCGACAGGCTCGGTAACGAGTATCTGGTGCCTTTCGGAATAGAGGGGCAGCTCCACGCCGACCATTTTGGCTATCCCCTGCGACCAGGCGTTCGCCGCGTTGACGACGATCGGGGTCTCGATATAGCCCTTATTGGTCTCGACGCCGACGATACGGCCGTGCTCGACCTTTATGCCGGTAACCTCGGTATACGTATTGAACTCGACGCCGAGGCGCTTCGCCGCCTTGTAGAACGCGTCGGTGGTCTTGTGGGGATTGAGGAAGCCGTCCTTCTGGCAGTAGGCCGCGCCGGAGAGGATATCGGTGTTGAGATGCGGGACGATCTCCTTCGCCTCCTCGAGCGAGACCATGCGAGAGGGGATGCCGCAGGCGTGCTGCACCTCGATGTTCTTCCTGAACTGGGTGAGCTCCTTCTCCGTATCGGCGATCATGAGGTAGCCGCTCTGGCGGAGCTCGATATCGCCGTCGTACTCCAGAATGTCGTTCGCATGCTCGAAGAACTCGGTGGAGAACTTGGACATACGGCAGTTCATCTCGGTGCCCCACTGCATACGGAAGCCCGCGCCGCAGGCGCCCGTGGAGCCGGAGCAGATGAAGCTCTTTTCAAGCACGACTATGTTCTTCGCGCCCCTTTTGGCAAGGTTGTACGCGATGGAACAGCCGGACATACCGGCGCCGATTATGACTATATCCGCTTTAGTCTTCATTTCTTTCCGCCTCCTCCGCAATAAGATGGAGCTTTACACCGACCACGGGGGGACGGATGTTGTGGAACTTGAGATCGGCAATGTTCTGACCGGTGGCGTTCGCTATCTCCCTGAGAACGAGCTGACCGCAGGTCTTGCCCTGGCAGGGGCCCATGCCGATGCGGGTGATGCGCTTTATCTCGTCATAGGTGGTGTATCCCTGGGCGATAAGGTCCCTGATATCCTTCAGCGTGACATCGGAACAGCGGCAGATGATGGTGTTCTCGTCCATTAGATCACGCCTCCCTTCTGAAATTTCTGAAGTCGTAGAGGTATTTCCTGTCGACCTCCAGCGTTACGACGGGCGTGCGGTCGAAGGAGGCGGGATTCATCACCCTTATGACCTTTGCCTCGCAGACGGGCTTGCCGGCGCGGTCAAGACCGATCACCCTCTCCCCCGCCTCGGGCAGGGGCAGGAATTCGTAGGGGATGCGGAACTCGACCGTATCGGGCGATTTGGAGCCGTCAACGATCATTATCGAGAGCCCGGGGCATTTCGCCACGCACATGCCGCAGCCGGTGCATACGTTTTCATCACGCTCGGGGATGTTGTTAATATCGTCGCCGATATTGATCGCGCCGAACGGGCACGCGGTCTGGCAGGGGTTGCAGGGTATCTTCTGATAGCATTCCACCACCGCGACGGGACCCTTGTTGATCCTCTCTATGGGAGGAAATTTCGTCATGACCATTTCACGTGTTGCCACACCTGTTTTCTCAAACATACTCATTCCTCCTTAAGCTCACTCATTTTCATGCCCGCGCGGATACGCTCGCCGACGGGACCGGAGCGCAGACCCTCGAGCTGCTTGACGTATTCCGTCCTGCGCGCTTCATAGTCCGCGGGAACGTGACCGAGCTTCGCCGCCGCCGCAAGACCCGCAAGATAACCCTCCGCCATGGCGGAGCTTGCTTCCTCTATGCCGGAGGCGTCCCCCGCGACGAATATGCCGGGGATGCTGGTCTCGCAGTTTTCGGTCCTCATGGGGACCTGACCGGAGAGCTGGGGAATGTACTTCATCTCGACGCCGCGCATGGCAAGGAGCTCGTTCAGGGGGCTCAGACCGACGGAGATGCACATGACGTCGACGTCATAACGCTTCTCGGTGCCGGGTATGGGACGGAATTTCTCGTCCACCTCGCACACGACCGCCGCTTCGAGGCAGTCCTTGCCGATCGCCTCCTTGACGGTGTGGGAGGTGAGTATGGGCACGCCCATCCTCGCAAGCTTGGAGGCATGGACGAGATACGCGCCGATGCGGGGCGCGGCGTCCAGCACGGCGGCGACCTCTATGCCCGCCTGCATGAGCTGATAGCTCACGATGACGCCTATATTGCCCGCGCCGACCATCAGCACGCGGTTGCCCGGACGGATGCCGTAGACGTTCATGAGCGTCTGCACGGCGCCCGCGCCGTAAATGCCGGGCAGGTCGTTATTGGGGAAAGCCAGGGACTTTTCATACGCGCCGGTGGCGCAGATGATGGACTTTGCCCTGATCTTGAAATACTCCTTCTCGTCTTTGAGGACGGTGACGACGTTATCCTCATAGAAGCCGACGGCGGTGGCGTTCAGCATTATCTCTATCTTGTCACCGAATTCCCGTACCTTGTCAAGGAGTATGCCGGCTATGTCGACTCCCCTGTGGGAGGCGTACTGGCTCTCCGAGCCGAAGAACATATGGGTCTGCTTTATGAGCTGTCCGCCGGGCTTGAAGGTGCGCTCGAGCACGAGCACGTCCGCGCCGGACTTCGCCGCCGAGATCGCGGCGCAGAGACCCGCGGGACCCGAGCCGATTATAAGCAGTTCAACTTCTCTCATTTGATCACGCCCTTTCCTTCCTGCGTTTCGACCTTCATGCCCTCCCTGAGGAGAGTGATGCAGGTGCGGACGTTGGGCTCCCCGTCGACGGTCATCTGGCAGGAGGCGCAGTTGCCTATCGCGCAGTAGAATCCGCGGGGGCGGTGCTTTTCCGCGCTCTTAGCCAGCACTTTTACGCCTGCCGCATGGAGCGCCGCCGCGATCGTTTCGCCTTCATACCCCTTCATCGGCTGACCGTTGAAGGTGAAATTGATTTCCTTACCCCGGTCAAAGGTAAGTATCGGGTGCTGTTCGATCCTCATATCCGAATATCCTTTCATAAAATCGGAATAGTCTTCTTTTCGAAGGAAGAAAGCCGCTTTGGACCCGGCTTTCTTCCGTTCGTTCAATGATGCTGTTTTATCACTTTTCCGCCATGTAGGGGTAAGCGATCGCCGTGGAGGGAACGAAGGTCTCCTTCACGCAGTGAGGGCTCATCCAGCGGATCATGTTGAGCACCGTGCCCGCCTTGTCGTTGGTGCCGGACGCGCGCGCGCCGCCGAAGGGCTGCTGACCGACCACCGCGCCGGTGCACTTGTCGTTGATATAGAAGTTGCCCGCGGAGTGCAGGAGCGCCTTCTCCATCATAACGATCGCCTCGCGGTCCTGAGCGAAGATCGCGCCGGTGAGCGCATAGGGGGAAGCCTCGTCGCAGATTTTGAGGGTCTTTTCAAGCTCGTCGTCGGGATAAACGTAAACGGAGACGATCGGCCCGAATATCTCGTTGACCATGGATTCGTAATCGGGCTTTTTGCAGACGATGACGGTGGGCTCTATGAACCAGCCCTTCGAGTCGTCATACCCGCCGCCGATGACGATATCGCAGTCGGGGTCAGCCTTCGCGCGGTCGATATAGGCTTTGCAGCGGTCGAAGGACGCCTTGTCGATAACGGCGGCGAGGAAGGTATCGAAATCCTGTACGTCGCCCATCGTGGCTTCCTTCATCATGTCCTTCATCGCGGCGAGTACGTCCGGCCAGATGCTCTCGGGCACGAACGCGCGGGAGCAGGCGGAGCACTTCTGACCCTGGAACTCGAACGAGCCCCTTATGAGCGCCGCCGCGAGCGGGCGGACCTTCGCGGTGTTATGTGCGAAGATATAGTCCTTGCCGCCGGTCTCGCCGACGATGCGGGGATAATTCCTGTAGGAGGCGATATTCTCGCCGATCTGCTTCCACACGCTCTGGAATACCTCCGTGGAGCCGGTGAAGTGGAAGCCGGCAAGCTCCGGACGGGAGATGACGTATTTTGCAACGTCCGACCCGTTCGAGGGAATGAAGTTGATGACGCCGGCGGGAAGCCCGCAGTCCATCAGCAGCTTCATGTAATAGTAATTCGAAAGCACCGCCGTGCGGGAGGGCTTCCATACCGCCACGTTGCCGACGATCGCGGGCGCGGTGGGCAGGTTGCCGCCGATGGAGGTGAAGTTGAACGGCGTTATCGCACAGATGAATCCGTCAAGCGCACGGTAATCCTGGCGATCCCAGATGCCGGGGATGGAGGCGGGCTGATCCTTGAATATCTCCTGCGCGGACCAGACGCCGAACCTCAAAAAGTCGGCAAGCTCGGCGATATCGATCTCCGCCTGGAAGACCGTCTTGGACTGACCGAGCATCGTGGAGGCGTTGAGCACCTTGCGGTAGGGACCGGTGATCATATCCGCCGCCTTGAGGAAGATCGCGCTGCGATGCTCCCAGGGCATCTCCTCCCATGCCTTCTTTGCGGCAAGGGCTGCGTCCACTGCCATGGTGAGCTCCTTTTCGCCCGCTATGGAGCACTCCGCTATCACGTGACCGTGATCGTGCGGCATCGTGACCTTGAAGGTCTTTTCCGTAAAGATCTCCTTCCCACCGATTATGAGCGGGATCTTTACGACCTCATTCGACTGGCGGGCAAGCTCTTCCTTCAGCTCGGCGCGTTCCTTCGATCCGGGAAGATAGCCGCGGAAAGCGTCGTTATCGGGTCTTTTGATGGTGAAATAAGCGTTTGACATGGTTCCTCCTTTTTTAGGCGCAAAAACAGGTTATTGCCGAGTCAGCCCGGAGTGCCCCGAATGAGCCGCCGGAGCTTTTTCAACAATAGATAATATAACATATTCCGCCGGCATTGTCAACGCAGATACTTCCGCCGGCGGGGGATGTTCGTCACTCAATATCCCGCCGCGACGCCTATGAAAATGAACAGCACGACGAGCAGGAGATTCAGGGCAAAGAGCGGCGCGCTCTTCTTCACCCATTTGAAATAGTCGACCTCTATCATGGAGAGGGCGATGAGGAGCACGGGCGACGTGGGAAAGAGCACGTTGGTGTAGCCGTCCGCAAACGTGTAGATGAGCACGAGCATCTGCTTTGAAAGCCCCACGTTGACGACGGCGAGCATGCCCATCACGAGTATCGCCTTTGCGGTCGAGGACGATATGAAGAACTCGAGCACGAGTATTATGCCGTACAGCACGAGCGCGATGAGGAACAGGTTTTTGCCCTCGACGATACCGTTTATCTGGTTGACGATCGTGGGCATTATCGCGCCCTCGTCGAAAATGAATTTGATGGACGAGGCGAGCGCGATGAACACCACCGTCGGCAGCGCGCCGACTATCCCGCGGAGAAAGGATGCGAACACCTTTTTGGGGCTCCTGCAGCAGATGATGCCCGCGGCGGGACCGAATATCAGGAAATAAGCGATGAGCACGGGAACGGTATAATCCCTCAGCGCGCCGACCGCGGAGCAGGTTATGAGCAGCGCGAGGCAGACCGTGAGGAACACGGCGTACGTTATACGGATGCGCTTCGCTTCGGCACGGGAGAACAGCTCGCCGCTGCCGAGCGCGCCCGATTCGCGCAGGCGCTTGTCATGCGCCGCGGTCAGGCTTTTGGACGGGTCCTTTGAGATCCTTCGGATATAGATGAACGCGAAGCCCAGCAGGAGCAGGTACATGACGGCGAATATGATCACCCTGTAATAGATATGCTCCATCGGGTTGGCGCCGATCAGCCCGCAGGCGAGCAGCACGGTGAACGGGTTGGTGACGGCGCTTGCGAAGCCGAAGCCGCAGGCTATTATGCTTACGAGGAAACCCGTGAACGAGTCGAACCCGACCATGACCGCGAGCGCCGAAACGATCGGAAGCATCGTGAGCATCTCCTCGAACTGACCGAGGAACGCGCCGAAGCACATGAACACGAACGCTATCGCCGCCATGAGCAGCATACGCCGCTTGCGGAAGCGCCGCGACGCCTCGCCGACAAGCACGCTTACGCCGCCGACGTCGTTCATCACCTGGAACGCCGCGAATATTACGAGCAGGAACAGCGTGAGCATTATCAGCGTGAGCCCGTTGTCCGAGAAGAACACGAGCACCGGCGCAAGGAGCCCCTTCCAGACGGGTATGCCGGAGGCGCCGTCCAGCCGCTCGTACTCAAGATAATTCGTGCTGCCGTCGGGATAAACGCCGAAGCTGCCCTTCGGTATCACCCACGTCAGAGCTATCGCCGCGATCACAAGCGCGAACAGCAGCGCGGTGACCTGTATGAAGGTCTTTTTCGAAAGATCGACCAGCGATCGCGATTCAGCTTTGTTTTTCGTTTTCATCCGACAACTCCTTGATCAGATCGGCGATAAGCGCCCAGCGCGCGACCTGTATTCGGTTTTCCCTTGGATAAAAGTAGAACAGCCTTTCATCGTTGTAGGTCTCGAATTCCTGCCCGCATGAGAAGGGCAGAGCGGGAAGGAGATCGAAGCCCGTGCTGAACGAATTCTTTGCGGAGGTGTAGCCGAACCCCTCCCTCGTGAGCGTGCAGACGCCCTTTTCCTTAGTGCGGTAGCGCCCGGTCTCGCTGAATATCACCGTGTCGACCTCCGTTCTCAGATCGAGGCGGTCGAGCTCCCGCTTCTCAAGCTCCTTGATCCGGTCGTAATACGCGCCGATCGAAAAGGGCTCCTCGGTGAAATGATACGTCTCGTCGAAGCGGAGCGTCTTTTTGCAGGCGGAGCAGGTGAATTCGTTCCCCACGCCCTTCGTCGTATAGAGCGCCCCGCAGAACGCGCAGCGGTAGAGCACCTGCTCGAGCCCCTCCGCCTTGTCCTTTTGGGGGTATTTATTGACGACGTTATCCGAAGCGTCGTGACGGAGCAGCTTCGTCATTATTCCGTTGAATTCCTCGTCCGTCATGGCTTTGAGCTCGTCCACCTTTATGACCCTTTCCGCCTTGACGTAAATATCGGACTTATAGAACCTTTTGCGCCATTTGGGGTTGGCGAAATACGCGCCGTTGATGCTCGCTATAACCACGTCGGTCTTCAGCCGCCTGTAAAACGACGCGCTGCGGTCGACTATCGGGTAGGAGCGCCCGGTGATCGAGAGCCTGCCCTCCGGGAATATCACCACGCTGTAACCCTTTTTGACGGTACGCATTATCTTGGTCGGCGTTGTGAAATCCGCCGTGAAAAGGCGCTTGGGTATGAAGCACGCCTTTTCGCCGAGACCACGCAGTATCGGGGCGGACATATAGTGCCGGTTTATAACGTACGCGGGATTGTTGTTTTTGACGAGCCCGCGGCTGTAATAGAAATCGTAGAACGATTCGTGATTCAGAAGGAGCACGTAGGGCGGCTCAAGATCGCGGATCAGCGAGTCGTCGATATGGAGCCGCTGTTTGCGGCGGCGAAGGATATGCGCGGTGCGGAAGAAGAAATCGTTCAGTATGGAATCGGGAGTGCCCTCGTTCTCCTTGAAATAGATCTTGTTGAGGAACAGCGCGAGGACCGCGAACAGCGCCGCGGCAAGAAGTACGATGATCAGTATGAGCAGGGGCAGCGGCAGCGAGCGGCTGATGAAGAACCTTACCGCCGCGCCGAGCACGTTGGAGCTGATTATGGAAGGGATGACGCCCGTCGCCACGGTGCGGATGTACTTACCGTAGCTTATGTCGCGCCGGCTGCCGTAATAGCAGATCGCGCCGAAGGGGATGATGGGCATTATGAACAGGAGATACATGAGGAGCACCGTGCCGCGGCTCTTCTTTTTGCCGGCGGTCAGCCGGGCGATCTTCTCCTCCCCCTTCTCGGACGCCCTGGTGCTGAATCTGAAAACGCGGACGAGCGTGAATATGATGGTCGCTCCCAGGCATACGCCCAGATCGCACAGCAAAAGCGCGATATAAAAAGGATAGCTCATTCCGCTGGAGACCTGTATGAACTCCGCCGGGATGAACACGACGACCATTTGCAGCGCCTCCACGATAACGACGGTCAAACAGCCGAGGACGCCCTTTGAAACGAGCAGCTCCTTAGCGCCCTCCGCGTCGTTCGCTATCTCGAATTTGATGTACGGAACAAGGATATCCTTGAGAAAAAAAGCAAAAAGAGCGGTGACCGTCAAAACGGATACCGCGATTATTATCCTTTGAACGTGTTTGTTCATATTACCCCCGCCGATAGGGTCCCCCCATTGCCGCTGTATCACGCAGGACCTGAATAGATTATATATTACGCTGCCCGAGTTGTCAATAATTATCGAAATATCCCGTGTCGGGATCGAAGAAACGCGCCCCGGCGGGCGCGCGAAAAGCAAAAGCTCCCCCGCACAGCCGCGTGAGAGGGGGAGTTTAATTATCTGCGGTCCTTAAAAAAACAGCCCGCGCGATCGATCCCGATCCTTTCAGCAGCCCTTGCCGTCGATGGAGCAGAACTGCCTTTCCTCCCTGTAAACGACGGGGAGACCTTTTTCGGCGAGCACGCCCTCCCAGTCGAGGGTCACGGAGCCGTCCTCCATGACTATCGCGGGGATGCCGACGAAGCCCTTTTCGCGGCAGATATCGAATACCGGCGAGCTGTCGCGGAGCTTCAGAAATTCCTTGAGATTCTTCATGCTCTCCCCTATCTCCACCGTTTGATACGGTATGCAGTGCGCGTCGAAATTGGCTTTGCACTCCCGGCAGTCGGGGCAGAGCGGGCTTGAATAGACAGTTAACATATTGCCTCCTGAATGTTTTTTATTGCTTCGGTAACGTCGTTGAATTCCTCCGGAGAAAGCTTCATAACGCGGCGGTCGAACGTGAGCATGCCGTTCGTCTCGTCCTCAACGTCCGAAACCTGGGTATAGACCGCGGCGGAGAGACCCTGTTTTACAAGGGGGATGAGCTCTTCAAGGTACAGCCTCCTAACGCCCGCCGTGAACTCCTCCCGCGTTTTGAATATCCTGTAACCGTAGGTCTTATTGGGATTGAAGCTGTGCGCTTCGTCCTTCCAAACGTAGCCGCCGAACTCGGATATGACCTGCGGGAGGTCGCTCCTTTTCCCCAAACGGAGCTTCCTGAAATAGATATGGAGGCTGTCGACGTCGGTGTTTTTTTGATGGAACCATCCGCTGGTCGAATCGATCGGGCGGGAGGCGTCGCGCTGTTTGAGGAGCTCGTACTCCCTGTCCGCGTCGAACTGGCCCCAGCCCTCGTTGAATATCGTCCAGCAGACTATCGAGGGATGGTAGTTGAGGGCCTTGACCGCCCTAACCATGCCGCCGTAAAAAGCATCCCGCAGTTCCCGCCCCGGCTTGCGATGGCGGTCGCTGAGCCGAGTTATGCCGACTGAGGGCAGCGCCGTATCGCGCAGGAAGCGGTATTTCCCGTTGTTGACCATGTCCTGGAACACGGCCATGCCGAGCTTATCGCAGTAATAGTAGAAGAGCTCCGGCTCGATCTTGATGTGCTTCCTGAGCATATTGAAGCCGAGGGACTTCATCTTGAGTATGTCGCGCACGTATTCCGCGGGCTCCGCGGGGGTCCAGAGCCCGTCGGAGAAATAGCCCTGATCCAAAAGCCCGTTGAAGAAATAGGGCTTTCCGTTCATACAGAGGCGCGGGACTCCGTCGACTTCTTTCGTTTCGAGCGTGCGGAAGGCGAAATAGCTTTCGACCTCGTCCTCCCCGCTTTTCACGGTGAATTCGTAAAGGTTCGGCTCCTCCGGCGACCAGAGGCGGGGAGAGTCGAACGTCAGGCTGCATTTTCCGTTAAGGAGCTTTGCCGATCTGTCGCCGCAAACGAGCCTTCCCTTCCACACTCCCGAGACCGTAAAGAAGACCGTGCTGCCCTCAATGCGGCACTCGATATCCTTTACGTATCTTTCGGGGCGGTCCGGCACGGGCTCGAGCCAGACGGTCTGCCAGACGCCGGTGCAGGGCGTGTACCACATGCCGCCGCGCTTTATCCTCTGCTTGCCGTAGGGGTAGGTCGGGTCGAGATCGTTGACGCATTCTATCTCTATCTCGTTTTCGTCCTTGATAAGATGCGTGATATCGACTGTCATCGAATCATAAGCGGATCTGCTGCTGCAGACGAATTTGCCGTTGACGGAAACGGAGTGCATCCTGCTGACGGAACCCACGTTGAGTATCACGCGCTTTCCCCGCCAGCCTTCAGGTATGGAAAAGCACCGCCTGAAAAGGAGTTTCTCACCGTATCTTAACTCTCCCTCGAAGCCCGAAAGCAGGCTCTCCAGGGGGAACGGCACGCGGACTTTGCCCTTGAAGCCGCTTTCGGTCTCCAGCTCCCAAAAGCCGTTCAGGTTGAGCCATTCCTTGCGCCTTAAATGCGGGCGCGGGTAAACGTCCCACGGGATGATCGAGGGATCGTTTTCGAGCCTTTCGCCCGCCTCGGTATAAAGCTTGTTATACGGTTTTTTCATGCTTTTTCGATACGGCAAGACCGATGCTAAGCCCCGCTGCGAGCACGGCGGCTACGGCGAGCGCGGTTATGAATATCGCGTTGGAGGGCAGGAACGAGGTCGTGCCGTCGCTGTTCGTTATCGTTGGTGCGTTCTTCAGCACAGCCGCGCCGATCGCGGGACCGACGACGCCGGGAACGAGCACCTGCGCGATTATCCTGAGCCCCTGGAAGCGGCCCGCCATCGCCTCCGGCGTTTCGTTCCTTATCTTCGCGCCGAACACCGCCATGCCGGTCAGGAAGCCCGAGAGCATCAGGAGCGAGCCGATGAACACCGGTATCGTCATCGCGGCGCCCTCCGCCTTTATAACTCCGGGGAACAGCCAGAGGAGGATATACCCCGCGCACAGCATGCCGAGGGACGGGAATACGGAGCCCCAAAAGCCGTGCCTGTCAATGAATCTGCCGTAAACGGCGGTCAGCGCGGCGGCGGCGATTATCGCGGGGGCGAAAATGAGCACGTAATTCGCCATGCCGAGCGTCTTTTCATAATAGATAATGAGGTACGGCATGAACACCTGTATGGAAATGTTGAACACTATGAAGGCGATAAGCGTAAGATACAGCCCCGTGTTTTTCCGTATTACGCCCGGGCGGAAGCCGTAAAGTATCGTTGCGAAATAGCCGAGCTCGTCGCGCTCCTTTTTCGGCGCCTCGTCGACTATGAAGAAGCCGATCACGCCTATAACGAGCACCACGCCGCCGATTATCAGGTATATCGCCGTCCAGCTTTGGGGCTTGTCGAGGTCGAAGCTCATGAAGCCGCCGAACACGCAGAGTATCGCGACGAGGGGCATCATGGAATTTATGCCCTCCGCCTTTCCGCGGTTGGTCTTGTCGGTCATGTCGGTGAGCCAGGCGTTGTACGCGGCGTCGTTCGCGGAGGAGCCGAAGAAGGTCATCACGCAGTCGAGTATTATAACCACCGTGACCGCGACCGCCGCGGCGTTGGCGGCGGCGCCGAATATGCCGGAGATCACCTCTAGCTTGACGAACGCGAAGGCGATTATCGAAACGCCCCAGAGTATGTAGCCGAGGCACATGAATATCTTCCTTCTGCCGAGCTTATCGGAAAGCGCGCCGACGAATATCGTGGTAAGCGTCGCGGCGACGGCGCTCGCCTCCACCATAAGCGAGATATCCCTTGCGGAGGCGTTGAACATCTTGTAGATGAACACGTTGAAATACATGTTCTCGACCACCCACGCTATCTGCCCGACGAGCGAGAAGATCACGAGTGCGATGAAGAATCGTTTGTTTTTCATGGCGGGGCTCCTTATTTTTGATGTGTATATTATAGCACAGTATCCGGGTCTGTTCAACGACGTGTTCCGCTCGGGCCGATAAGCCGCGCCCGGCGGTTGACCGGCGCCGCGCGAAGGGGTATAATATGCGGGAGAAAACTTTGGAGGATACCATCATGTTTACCGTTCAAAAAGCGACGTTCGACGAAAGTACGACCGCGCGGCTGATCGAGCTCTCCCGGATCTGGGCGGACGAGAACATCACCTTCGGGCTCCGCGCGAACACGAATGAGGATCTTAAGGAGCCCTGCTTCACCGCCGTTTCGGAGGGGGAGATAATCGGCTACGCCTTCGGTCATTATTACGAGAGGGAGCACCCGAACTCCGTTATAAAAAAGGGGAGCCGCTGCTTTGAGCTGGACGAGCTGTACGTACTCCCCCGCTTCCGCTCGGAGGGGGTCGGCGCGGCGCTTTTCAGGGCGATCGAGAAGGAGGCCCGGCAGAACGCGGATTTCATGACGCTCACCACCGCCACGAAGGATTGGCGGAGGATACTCTCCTTCTACTCCGACGGCATGGAAATGGTCTTCCACGACGCGTATCTCGTGAAGGCGCTGGAGGAATAGCGCGCGGCTTATCAGGCGGGCTTTACGGCCCGTTTTTTCTTTTATCGCGCTAAAAAATCCCCATCTTGTTATTGACGGGACGACCCTTGAAATAGTATAATGGTTTAATGACTCCGGCTTTTACGCCGGACAAAATGAAAAGGGGATTGAAAATGAGCCTCCTGGAAAAAACTCTTTCTCTTGTACTCGTCGCCTTGATGGCGTTCGCCCTCGTTCCCGCGGGGAGCGTATTCGCCGGCGGCGCCCGTCTTTTGCCGAAGGCTCCGGCACGCGATCTTGCCGCCGATTCGGACTTTGACGGCATTCCCGACTCCTCCGACAACGCGCCGAACAGCAATCTGTTCTCCGCCGATATGAAGAGCAGTCACGACGACACGACCACCGTCACGTTTACGGTCGACTTCAGGAATTTCTTTGAGGACAACACCGTTTATCAGCCGGATCTTGCGTCCTTCTCCGTGATCGGGTCGGCGCTCGCCTATTACAATATCGATCCGGACGATTCCGATCCGACGTACGTCAAATTCGCCTCCGCTCCCGTTCAGGGCAATTCCGCGGTGCAGTTCGACGGCATGGCGCTAATGGCGCTCTTCGGCTTTGAGGACGTTAAGGACTTCACTCTCAACAGCTACGGGGACGACGATATCTGCGAAATGGTCATCGGTCACCGCCTGTACGCTTTCGGCGGCGAGACCAAGGAGATCATCGCGATCTGGGTGCGCGGCACCGAACCCAAATCCTCCGAGGAATGGAGCTCCAACTTCAACGTGGGCGATCTCGTGAGGTTCTTCGAAGCTTACGATTCCGCCGCAGGCAAGACTCCCCGCCAGTCCAACGACGACTGGACGAGGAAGACCAACCACCGCGGCTTCGACGTCTGCGCGACGAGGCTGCTCAACTACCTTAAGACCTATTATTTCGACGAGTACGTTCAGCCCGAGCTCGACCTTTATCCCGAGGCGTCCGTCGCCTACTGGCTCACCGGGCACTCGAGGGGCGCCGCGGTAGCGAACCTCATGGCGTCCTACCTGATCGACGAGGGGAACGAGATCTTCGCGTACACCTACGCCTCGCCCAACAACACGGCGAATACCGAAGCCTCCGCCGAAAAATACGACTGTATCTTCAACCTTGTCAACGCGAACGACTTTGTGCCCATGCTGCCCATGGTGGAATGGGGCTTCACGCGCTTCGGCAAGACGGCGATAGTCGACGCATCCCAGTGGGCGAGCGAGATCCAGTCCGCCACCGGCTCGAAGTACGACGGGAACTATCTCTCCTCGAGCGATATGTCGACCCTGCTTTCGAAGTTCATCTGCATCACGGGCGAGAATTCCGACCGCAGCAACCCCGGCAAGATACTCGGCTGGCGCGAGGTGTACGTTTATCACTGCGGGCACGATCACGCGGACGAGACGAACGGCAATTACCAGTCCACCACCTTCTGCAAGAAGCAGAGCATCACCAACTGGACCGGTCCCACCGAGAGCGGCTACAACGGCTATGCCGAGCATCTGAGGAAATACAGCTATTGGCAGGACGGCATCTGCGAGACCCCCGCATACTGCATGCAGGTGCTCGTCGAGCTGATGGTCGCCGTTGCGAACGGCGAGACCCTCGGCGGCGCTTCGACCTTTATAACGAGCAACAAGCTCGCCGACAAATTCGATTTTGACAAGTGGAGCCTTATCAGCTACGCGACGAAGCTCACCGAGCCGCATTTCATGGACACCTATTCCGTTATCCAGGCCCAGATCAATCAGGCGGGCGATCCCGGCGCGCGCTTCACCACGATGAAGTACTACACCGCCGAGAATGCCGACGGCGGACGTCCCGCGCACACGCACACCTACACCTACGTTCCTTACGAGGGGCACGAGCCCACCTGCACCGAAGCGGGTCTCGGCTACCGTTACTGCACCTGCAGCGCGGTGAACGCCGACTATTACGACGATTATCAGAAGAACGTCGTCATCCCCGCCCTCGGTCACGACTGGGGCGAGCCCGTTTACACCTGGGCGGGCGATCATTCGTCCTGCACCGCTTCGCATACCTGCTCAAGGGACGCCGGGCATACCGAGTCCGAGACCGTTCAGGCGGAATACGCCGTCATAACGGAGCCGAGCTATACCGCAGCCGGTCTTGCGAGGTACACCGCCCGCTTTGAGAACGAGGCGTTCGAGGATCAGACCTTCGACGTCGAGCTTCCCAAGCTTACCGGCTTCACCGTGACATTCGCCGATCACGACGGCACCGTACTGCTTACCGTGACCGTTGAGCCCGGCGGCAGCGCGACGCCTCCCGCCGACCCCGTTCGCGAGGGCTATACCTTTGCCGGCTGGGACGGGAGCTATACGAACGTGACCGCCGATACGACCGTTACGGCGACCTATACGATCAACAGCTATACGCTCACGATCTATTACGTTTATGAGGACGGCTCCGCCGCCGCTCCGGCGCTTATCAGGGAGTATAACTACGGACAGGCGTACAGCGAGGAAAGCCCCTCGATCGAGGGCTATGCGCCGGATATCACCGTGATCGAAGGCACGATGGGCGCCGCGAACGCCGAATACACCGTCACCTACACCGCCCTCTATCAGCCCCCCGCAGGGCTCCTCGGCGACGTCAACTGTGACGGCGTCGTCGACATGAAGGACGTTACCGCGCTGAACGCCTACCTCGTGAACTGCGGCGAGGTCTCCGAACAGGGACTCATCAACGCCGACGTGAGCGGATCGGACGGCGTAACCGCCTACGATTCCACGCTGATCGCAATGATAGCGCTCGGGATAGAGCTGCCGTAAAGGAACAAACGATTAAAAGCAGCAGGGATCTCCCTGCTGCTTATTTTTCTTTTACGATCCCCCGCCGCGTCATTTGAAATATATTTTGGCAGATGGACGGTTTTTTCGATTTGGGGTAGTGACAAAGCCGACGGAATCTGTTATAATAAATATCTGTGCAAGCCAATGTAGCTCAGTTGGTAGAGCAGCGCATTCGTAAGCACAAGGCCATAGCGGCAAAAAACACCTAAAATTTAATAATATGCTACTGTGGCTCAGTTGGTAGAGCAGCGCATTCGTAAGCCGAAGGTCATAGCAGCAAAAAACACTTAAAACTTAATAATATGCTACTGTGGCTCAATGGCAGAGCAGCTCATTCGTAATGAGCAGGTTGTCAGTTCGATTCTGACCAGTAGCT
>DGHD01000027.1:0-15075 GCA_002392505.1 Christensenella sp. UBA3857
ATCATTAAGTGAATGCGCCCAAGGGATCTCCCCCGCAGGCGTTTTTCATGCTTTATTATTCTATCACCACGTTAAGGTTCGGGATCTCCCACGCAGGCGTTTTTCAGACTTTATTATTCTATCACCACGTTAAGGTTCGGGTTCTCCTCCACGGAGTCGTCCAGCACGTGCCAGAGCCTGTTCGCGTAGTCGCCCAGGCGACTTACCGCGCTTGCCCAGTTGGTGATGACGAGCGTCGTGGGCTCGCCTATCGAGGTAAGGCAGTCGTGGAGCGCGTCGAGATTGCTGCCCCAATAATTCTCCTCGCCGAGTACGGCGCGAAGGGCGGCGTGCATCTCATGCTTTGAAACGAATTCGTTTGCATTGACCGAAAGAGTCATATTCATTCCTCCCCGTAAAGCAGCGTAAAGCTGTCGTAATGATCGCCTGAATAGTAGATGAGTCCGTCGTTCGAGAACACTATGCGCTTCGCCCCGCGGGAGCTTTTGCCCTTCGTGCCGATATCGCACTCGGTATAAGTCCTGCCCTTCTTTTTGGGAAGCAGCCCCTCGTAATTGCCGAAATAGTCGCCGCCTATCGAGCAGCCGGGCGCGTAAGGCTCAAGGCTTCCGCCCGTCCAGCCGCGTTTCTGCGCCTCTTTTTTCGTGATATAATTGGAGGGAAGATGCCCGAAAAGGTGGATGTAAAGCGCGACCTCATCCTTTGTGTCGTACTTGCCGTCCTCCCTGACGGGGCATTCCGTAGGCTGCGGCTCGTCCGTCGGCGCTTCCGTAGGCGCTTCCGTAGGCGCCTCCGTCGGCGCCTCCGAGGCGGGTTCGGTCGGCGCGGGAGCGTCCGTCTTTTCCGGCGCTTTGGTGAAAACGGGAAGATCGGTAAAAAGCCCGCTCTCCTGCTCGGGTACGAATGCGAAGCAGCCGGTAAACGCCGCCGCAGTCATCATTAGGACTAGCGCAAGCGCCGCCCATCTAAAAGCTTTTTTCAATGATAAAGCCTCCTTTATTTCAAGATATGCCAATCAGTCTTTTCAGCGCGGCGACGGTCTGACTGCCGCATTCGCCGTCCGCCGCAAGACCCTTTTGCCTTTGGAAGGCGATCAGCGCGTTCTTCGTGCCGGGACCGAAGTTCCCGTCCGCCGCGGCGGAATAGCCGAGCCTTGAAAGCGCCGTCTGGAGCCATTTGACGTCATCCCCGACGCAGCCCATGCGGAGCACCCGCGTCGGCACGGGGTAAGCGATACCGTTTTCGGAGGATTGACCGCCGACCGAAGCCTTGAGCTTTGCGATCGACGCCGGACCGCAGATACCGTCCGGCGCAAGACCGTTCCTCTGCTGGAACGCAGCGAGGCTCGATCTCGTCTTATCGCCGAAATAGCCCGTCACGTTCATGTCGAAGCCGTTCTTCCTTAAAACCGCCTGTACCCATTTTACGTCGAGCCCGTTGTCGCCATAGCGGAGCACCCGCGTCGGCACGGGGAAGTTCGACGGCGCGAGCGGATCGGCGCCGCCTGTCGTCTGTTGGGTAAGGGACGCTTTGAGCTTGGCGGTCGTTGCGGAGCCGCACATGCCGTCCGGCGCAAGACCGTTCCTTTTCTGGAATGTGATGAGGCTCGCCTTCGTCTTATCGCCGAAATAGCCCGTCACGTTCATGTCGAAGCCGTTCTTCCTTAAAACCGCCTGTACCCATTTTACGTCGAGTCCGTTGTCGCCATAGCGGAGCACCCGCGTCGGTACGGGGAAGTTCGACGGCGCGTACGGGTCTGCCGCCGTCCCGCCGGCGCTTTGCCCGGGAGATGCCTTCAGCTTCGCGACCGCAGCCGGACCGCAGATACCGTCCGGCGTGAGCGCGTTCCTCCGCTGGAAGGTGATGAGGCTTGCCTTCGTCTTATCGCCGAAATAGCCCGTCACGTTCATGTCGAAGCCGTGATTTTTGAGCGCGTTCTGCACCCATTTGACGTCGTTCCCCGAATCGCCGTATTTCAGGACCCTTGTCGGCACGGGGTAATCCCCGGAGGTCTGTCCCGCGGACGCGCCGACAAGCGCGCCCCTGATACGGTCCCTCGTTATAGCGTCGCATACTCCGTCCGAAACGAGACCGTAGCGCGTCTGCAAGGCGATCAGCGCGGACTTCGTGCGAGGACCGAACTCGCCGTCGATCGAGGCGGTGAAGCCGAGCCGCTTCAGCGCCGCCTGGAGCCATTTTACGTCGTTCCCGCAGCAGCCGAGGGTAAGCGTCCTTGACGGGACGGGGTAATTCGCGGGATCCTCCGTACCGGGTCTCGGCGCGGCGATGACCGCTTTTAACGTCTGCCGCCCGACGGGACCGAGCACACCGTCCGATGAAAGGCCGTAATAGACCTGGAATTTCTTCAGCTGGCGCTGCGTATTAAAGCCGAAATACCCGTCCACCGGAGTGGGGAACCCGGCGTGCAGGAGCGCCGCCTGCATCCATTTTACGTCGCCGCCCGAGGCGCCCAGCGAGAGATTGCGCGAGGGCACGGGATAGCTTGAAGGCTCGAGCACGTTCGCCGCGCCGGTATAGAAGGGCGCGCCGAAGCCCTGTATCTCGTGATCGTTAAGACTGAAATCGCGCATTATGACACGGTCGGACGAATTGCCCTCCACCGTGTGGACGCGCCCGTTCTCAACGTAGAGCACGATGCCCACGTGATCCCACTGACGGCCGTTGTTCGCCCAGTCGTAGATGATAAGGTCGCCCGTGCGCGGCGTGTACGTGCCGCGGTTGTGGAACACCACGTTGAAGTAATACGGGTTCATGCCCATGTGGGCGTACGCGGCATTGTTCACCACGGTAACGGGCACCCTTGCCTGGCGGGCGGACCATGCGGTGAACATGGCGCACCATTCGTGGAAGAAGCCCGTGCCGTTGCCGAGCACGCACATGCCGTACCAGTAGCCGTATTCGGTGACGTTGCCGCTGCCGTAGGAGCCGCCGGAAAGATCGGCGACATGATTCCCCTCATGGTAGCCGACCTGCGAGAGCGCAACGTTGACGATATCAAGGCGGTGATTGCCGGAAAGCACGACCTCCTTGAGATTGGAGTAATAAACGCTTGAGGCGTAATAGGAGCTTGGGTTGTAAACGGGCGACGCATTGACGCCTATGCTGTGGTTTACGGAGGGAAGCGTTTTTTGCGCCTCCTGTCCGAAAGCAAGGGAAGGAACGCCCGCGCTTACGCACGAGATCAGTATGACGAGCGCCGCTGCCAATGCCGCAAAACGCTTCATAACGGTTTCCCCTCCCTTCGTCTTAACAGTTGACCCGCAAACGGACATACCTAATAAACGGGCACACGATCCGCTGATTATATTGTATCACAAATTTCTTGGGATTTTAAGCCCTTTTTTGATTTTTTTGTTAATATTTTGTGGTTTTGCGGGGATTTTCGCACATTTTGCCCGCTTTCCTTCGTGATTGACAAAAACCCCTTTCGGCGGTTATAATTTCAGTATGGGACGAAGCCCGTCCCGATACGATCCAGAATATTGTCAACAGCTCAAAAAAACGGGAAGGACCGCCTTAAAAAGCGGCTTACGGGAACATGAAAAGCATCTGCAGCGATTGGGAATTCGTCAAATCCCCCTCGGAGGGGTTCTTCAGGGGCGAGCCCTGCCCCGATGCGTCGGCGGCGCGGCTCCCGCACACGGTCGCATATTCGCCGCTCCATTACGCCGATCCTTCGGATTACACCGGCATTTTCGGCTATCGCAGGGTCATATCGCCCGATCCCGCTGCAAAGAGGGTGTTCCTCCGGTTTGACGGCGCGGCGCACGTTATGACGCTTTTCGTGAACGGGCGCGAGGTCGGCTCGCATTACTGCGGCTACACGGCTTACCGCGCCGAGATCACCCCGTTCATAAAACCGGGTGAGAACCTTATCGCCGTGCGTCTCGATTCCACCGAGCGAAACGACGTGCCGCCCTTCGGCAACGTGATGGATTACCTGGGCTACGGCGGTCTCTACCGCGAGGCCTGGCTTGAGGAAAAGGCGGAAAGCCTTATCGGCGACGTTTACGTGACCGCCGATCACGAGGGGGATCTGAGCGTTTCCATTACCGCCGACGGCGAATACGGCGAGCTGCGCTGCGCCGTTTGGGACGGCGATACAAAGCTCCTTTCCTTCGGCGGGAAGGCGGCGGAGTACTGCGAGAAGCTCGAAAAGGGCTCCTTCGAGGCGTGGTCTCCGGAAGCGCCGAAGCTTTACTTGCTTAAGACCGAGCTCGTTTCCGCAGACGGGCGCATCATCGACTCCCGCGTCGACCGGTTCGGCTTCCGCACCGCCGATTTCAGAGCGGACGGGCTCTATCTCAACGGCAAAAAGTATTTCATGCGCGGGCTCGACAGGCATCAGTGCTGGCCCTACATAGGCTATGCCGCGCCGAAGTCCCTCCAGTATGAGGACGCGCGCATTATGAAGGAGGAGCTCTCCCTCAACGCCGTCCGTACGAGCCATTATCCCCAGAGCCAAAGCTTTATCGACGCGTGCGACGAGCTGGGGCTCCTCGTATTTACCGAGATACCCGGCTGGCAGCACATCGGGGACGAGGCCTGGAAGCAGCGCTCGATCGAAAACGTGCGCGAAATGGTGCTGCAATACCGCAATCACCCGTCGATAATACTTTGGGGCGTCCGCATAAACGAGAGCGCGGACGATGACGATTTTTACAGAAGGACCAACGCCGCCGCGCACGAGCTCGACTCGCGCCCGACGAGCGGCGTAAGATGCATAAGGAAGTCGAGCCTTCTCGAGGACGTTTACGCATACAACGATTTTTCGCATCACGGGCCAAACGCGGGCTGCCGAAGGAAGAAGGACGTCACGCCCGATATGGGAAAGGCGCTCCTCATCTCCGAGCATAACGGGCATATGTTCCCGACCAAGGCGTTCGACAATTCCGTGCGCAGGCAGGAGAACGCCCTCCGCCACGCGAGGGTGCTCGACGCGGCGTATTCATCGGGCGAGCACGCCGGCTGCTTCGGCTGGTGTATGTTCGACTACGCCACGCATAAGGATTTCGGCTCCGGCGACCGCATCTGCTACCACGGCGTGATGGACGCCTTCCGCAACCCCAAGCTCTCCGCCGCGCTTTATGCGAGCCAGGGCGAGCAAACGCCCGTGCTTGAGATAGGCACGACGATGGACATAGGCGATTACAACGCGAGCAGCCTCGGCGATATATATATGTTCACTAACGCGGACGAGGTGGAGCTTTACAAAAACGGCAAATTCGTCACCGTGTTCCGTCCCGGGAAGGCGGGGCTCCCCCATCCCCCGATACAGGCCTCCGACCTTGTGGGAGAGCTTTTGAAGACCGAGGAGGGCATGACGGGCAGGAAGGAACGCCTTGTGCATGAGAGCCTGCTTGCCGCGGCGAAGTACGGCATGGACGAGCTGCCCCTTAAATACAAGCTCAAGATGGCGGAATGCGTGCTGTTCCATCATTTGAAGTACGAGGACGGCATGCGGCTCTACGGGCAGTACATAGGCAACTGGGGCGGCGAGGTGAACGTATGGCGGTTCGCCGCGAAGAAGGACGGCAAGGTCGTCGCGGAAAGGACGCTCACCCCGTCAAAGGACCTTCATATTGAGGCAAAGCTATCCTCCTCCCTGCTTCACGAGGGCGATATCTACGACGCGGCGGCGCTGCGTTTGAGGGTATTGGACAAAAACGGCAATCTGGCAAGCTACGCGCAGCTTGCGGTGAAGCTCGAGCTTGACGGCGAAGCCGAGCTCATCGGGCCAGATATCATTACGCTTGAGGGCGGAATGGGCGGCGCCTTTATAAAGACCGCCGGAAAAAAGGGCGCGGCGAGGCTTACGATCAAGAGCCCGCAGACCGAGCCCGTATCGATCGATCTGACTATCATTTAAGGAGGCAGTATGAAAGCACCCAACGAGATAAAGTATTCCGTCACGGTCGGCGGGACGACAGTATCCGACAGCCGGGAGATCGTTTACGCGCCGCTGTTTTTCGGAGGCAGAGCGGCGGAGCTCAGGATCGCTCCCGTACTTCCCGAAGGGAATATCGCTTCCTGTACCGCGGGGATCAAAGCGCCCTGCGGCGGAAACATATTCATGAACGGGTATCAGACCTGGACCTTCTGTCCGGAGTACACGAAAAAGAGCCGCATACGCGGGCTCCACGGCGTGCCGAAGCCGATAGTCAACGCGTTCAGCCTCGACCGCTACGGCGATTATCATTTCGTGGATTACCCCAACAAAAAGGGCAGGCTCCACGGTATTTCGTACTGCTATTTCCGCGAGGGGGACGAATACCTCCTCATAGCGTCGCTCGATGAAACGAACGGCTATACGCTCTTCGATCTCGACGCGAACTCGGGCGAGCTCACGATCCGGCGCGACGCTGTCGGGCTTCGCGTCGGCGGCGGGTTCGAGGCGTTCAGCCTCTTCATCGCCGAGGGGAGCGAGGACGCGGTCTTCGACGCATGGTTCAAGGCGATGGATATAAAGCCCATCACGCGCGAGCCGATCTCCGGGTATTCGAGCTGGTACAACCGCTATCAGAACATCAGCGAGCAGTCCATCTATGAAGACCTTGCGGGCTGTGCAAAGGTCATGCACGGCGGCGAGCTGTTCCAGATAGACGACGGCTGGGAGACCAAGGTGGGCGACTGGCTCGAGTGCGACAAGGCTAAATTCCCGAACGGCATGAAGACGGCGGCGGACGCCATCCATGCGAAGGGCTACAAGGCGGGGCTCTGGCTTGCGCCGTTCGTCGCCCAGAAGGATTCCGAGCTCGTCAGAAAGCACCACGATTGGCTCTATCTTCACGAGGATCGGCCCTGGTCCTGCGGGAGCAACTGGGGCGGGTTCTTTTCCCTCGATATAGACAACCCCGAGGTGATCGAATACCTTGAAAAGGTGTTCTCCCGCGTGTTCGACGAGTGGGGCTTCGACCTTGTAAAGCTCGACTTTCTTTACGGCGCGGCGCCCTTCGGCAGCGAAAAGGAGACCCGCGCGGGGCGCATGATAAGGGCGATGAAGCTTTTGCGCCGCCTTTGCGGGAAGCATGCGATACTCGGCTGCGGCGTGCCCGTAATGCCCGCCTTCGGGCTTGTGGAATACTGCCGCATAAGCTGCGACGTTTCGCTCGACTGGGACGACAAGCCCTGGATGCGTATGATGCACCGCGAGCGCGTTTCCACCAGGCAGGCGATGGGCAACACCGTCTTCCGCCGTCAGCTCAACGGCAGGGCGTATCTTTCCGATCCGGACGTGTTCTTCCTGCGCGACAGCAACATGAAGCTCACCAAAGCGCAGAAGCTCGACCTTGCCAGGCTGAACGCTCTGATGGGCGGGGTGTTCCTAACCTCCGACAATATGGGCGATTACGACGGGGAAAAGCTGAAGGAGTACCGCGAGGTATCCTCCCTCCGCGGCAGGAAGGTGACGCACGTCAGCTTCGACGGAAAGACCGTGAACGTCTCCTACGACGCGGGCGGCGCCGACGGGAGCATCAGCTTCAAGCTGTGAGATATAAGATTTTACTATAATTTTACACGCCGCATACACGGACGGGATTGAAAAAACATCCCGTCCGCGTTATTATGATACCGATAAATCGAACGGAGGCAGCATAAATGCTCGATATTCGTCATCTAACCAAGAAGTTCGGGGATAAGGTCGCGGTAAACGATCTTTCGCTCAACATCCGCCCGGGCGAGATCTACGGCTTTATCGGTCACAACGGCGCGGGAAAGACCACCACATTAAAGAGCGTCGTCGGCATACTGAAGCTCGACGAGGGCGAGATATTCATCGACGGTCACTCCGTGAAGGACGAACCGACCGAGTGCAAGAAGCTGATCGCCTACATACCCGACGATCCCGACCTTTACGGGTTCATGAAGGGCATACAGTTTTTGAACTTCATCGCCGATATCTACGGCGTCGGCGCCGCGGAGCGCGCCGAGAAGATCCGGACGTACTCCGATATCTTCGGGCTGACCGGGGATCTTGCACAGCCCATAAGCGCGTACTCCCACGGCATGAAGCAGAAGCTCGCGATAATCGCCGCCTGGCTCCACGATCCGAAGCTCATAATAATGGACGAACCCTTCGTAGGGCTCGATCCCAAGGCTTCGCACACGCTGAAGCTGATGATGCGCGAGGTGTGCGACAAGGGCGGGGCGATATTCTTCTCCACCCACGTTCTGGAGGTTGCCGAGAAGCTCTGCGACAAGATCGCCATAATCAAGGAGGGGCGGCTTATCCGCTCCGGCACGATGGAGGAGGTCAAGGGCGACGATTCGCTTGAGGACGTCTTCCTTGAGCTTGAATAGAATGCATAATATGGTCAAAGCACTTATCAAAAAGGAGCTCCTGCAGTTCCTCTCCATATACACCATCGATAAACGGAAGGGCAGATCGCGTTCCGTCGGCGTGACGGTGCTGCTGCTCATATTGATGGGCTACGCGCTCGTTTCGTTCGCAGGCATGTTCTTCATGATGTACTCCTCGATCGCGCCCGCGGTCGCCGAGACGAACGAAAACCGGCTCCTCTTCGCCATGGCCGGCGCGCTGACGATCGCCGTGAGCATATTGGGCAGCGCGTTCACGACCTATTCCGTGCTGTATAAAGCGAAGGACAACGAGCTTTTGCTCTCGCTGCCTATACCGCCCGCCAAAATACTCTCCGTCAGGGTGCTGACGGTATTCGTGCTGAGCCTCGTTTCCTGCGTTATCGCGTGGACGCCTTCGCTCATCGCGTACGTCATTTTCATCGGCTTCTCCCCCGCCGTGCTCGTCGGGCATTTCATAATGACGTTCGCGCTTGCCGCGTTCGCCTCGGTGATCTCGAGCGTGCTCGGCTGGCTCATCGCGCTCGTGACGGGCTTCGTCAGGAACAAGTCGCTCGTGACCGTGCTTTTATCCGTCGGCTTCATCGCGGTGTATTACGGGTTCTACTTCCGTATGCAGTCGATACTGCGCTCCGTGATAGCGAATATGGATCGGATCGCCGAAGCCATGCACGGCTGGGCGTGGCCGCTGATGCAGGTCGGCAGGGCGGCTTCGGGCGAAATCCTGCCCCTTGCCGCGATAACGCTCATCGCAGCCGCGCTGTTCATTCTGATGTACGTCGTGCTCTCGAAGACGCTCTTCGGCGTGCTCACCGCCTCCGGCAAAGTGAAAAAGGCGGTCTACCGCGAGAAGGAAGCCAAAGCCGGCACCGCCGCGGGCGCCCTTTTGAAGCGCGAGCTGATGCACTTCGTTTCAAGCCCCGTGCTGATTCTCAACACCGGGTTCGGCGTGCTCGTTGTCGTTGTCGGCGCAGTCGTCGCCGTTATTAAAGCGGACGCGCTGAAGGATCTGCTCAACGGCAGCTCCATGCCCTTCTTCATGACCGCCGCTGCAGGCGTCCTGCCCGCGGCAGCCGTCTCTATGGTGATGATCATGGACTGCTTCACCGCTTCGTCCGTCTCGCTCGAGGGCAAGCATATCTGGCTCGTCCAATCGACGCCCGTGCCCGCAAAGCTCGTGCTCCGCATGAAGGAGCTGACTCACGTGCTCCTCAACGCCGTGCCCGGCGCCATCGCCGCCGCGGTGATATCATACGTGCTGCGCGCCTCGTTGGCGGAGGCGATGCTGAGCGCCCTGCTTGCGGCGATATTCGTGTGGCTTAACGCCGCGTTCGGGCTGATGATGAACCTTTTGAAGCCCAACCTCGAATGGACCAACGAATCCGTGCCCGTAAAGCAGGGGCTGCCCGTGCTGTTCACGATGCTGTTCGGCTTCGGCTCGCTTCTTGTGCTCGCCGGGCTGCTGATCGGGCTTTCCCTGACCGTCGGCACGATACCCGCGCTTGCGGTCGGATGCGCGGTCTTCGCCCTCCCCGCGGTACTGATCGACCTCTGGATCGGGTCCCGCGGCGCGGAAAGGTTCAGGCATATTTCGTAAAAAAGGCAAAGAAAAAGACCGTTCCAAAGGAACGGTCTTTTATCGTTTTTCCCGATTACTTAGCGACTACGCTGGTGATGTGGGGATTTACGCCGTCATACCAGTAGAGGAAGCCCTCGCAGTCGATGGTGTCGCCGACCTTGAGGTTCTTGACCGCGTTATAGACCTCGGTGGTGTTGTCGCAGAGGTAGCTCTCAACGGTGAAGGTGTAAACGTTCTCGCCGAGCTTTACCTTGAAGTACAGGTCGTCGCCGTCCTCACCGGAGTTGTCCCACTTATAGAAGAACGCGGCGTCGTTGCCCTCGTCATCCTGACCGACCGCCTCGACGACGGCGCCGGTGACCTTGAAGAACTCGTTCTGATGCTTGATCAGATCGTCCGTGCCGAAGAGCGCGGTGGCGTCGAAAGCCTCGGCAATGAAGCTGCCCTCTTCGATCTCGAAGGTGGCGTCGATGATCTCGACCTCGCCCTGCCACTCGGACTTATGACCGGTGACCTTTATCTTGGTGCCGGGAACGAGCTTCGCGTAATCCGCCTCGGAGCATGCCATTTCGTAAAGGAAGTAGGCGCCGTCATGATCCTGGGTGTAAACGGTTGCCTTATCCTCCCACCAGCTCTGCTTCGCCTGAACGTAGGTCTCAACGACGACCTCGGCGTCGATCTCGGCGGCAACGTACTCGGCATAGGTCATAACGCCCTCGCCCTTGACGTCTTCCTTGTTATCCTCGCCGGCGGGCTTTTTGCAGGCGGTGAACGCCGCAAGAGCCATAACGGCAACAAGAATAAGAGCTAAAAACTTTTTCATATCAATATCCTCCTTGATGATAGTCCCTTTGGGGACGACCATATTATACTGTATTTTGCGGACAAATCAAGCTTTTCGCCGGAGAAAAAAGGTTATATTATTTGTTCCTTCTTTTCTTCAAAACGACGAGGAGCCGGCTTATGCCTATCAGCACCCACGCCGCGGCGAGCACTATTATCAGCGCCTTCGCGGTGCCGGGAAGCATGCCGAGCTCCTTTTTGCCGACGGAATCCGCCTGCCTGCCGCCGTTAAGACGGTAGAGCGAGGTCACGTCGGAGAAGAGCTTTTCCATATAGGCGTCGTCCACGGTCTCATTGCGGCGGACGGATTTGGTCGTGTTCTCGATCAGCGTGCCGGCGGCGTCGCGGAGCGAGGCGGAGCCGTTGAACACGGGGGTTATGAACGTGTTGTCCACGTTATCGAGAAGGAGCTTTGCCGCCTGTATTTTCACGTCGTAATGTACGTCGTTGTCCGCGCCCTCCATCGAGAGGTACTCCTTATACTCCGCGGAGTCCTGCGCCTTCAGCGTGACGGGCACGTAGCCCTCCGTCTCGGAATAGGCGATCTGCACCTCGTTCGTCAGCAGGAACTGCGCGAACAGCCACGAGGCGAGCACCTGCTGGGGGTCCTTCTTGTTGAAAACGCATACCGACGGTCCCTGCGAGATCATCTGCGGGTGCTCCGGATCGAGCTGGGGAATGGGCTTTACGACGGTCTCGAACTCGATTATCTTGTCCTCCGCGATATCGTGATGCGTCGCGTGGGAGCCCATCCACGTCGCGCCGGCGGTGGAGTCGATCGCGAAAATGCACTGCCCGGCGTTTAAGAAATTGCCGGGGTAGCTCGATATCTTGAACGTGGAGAAGGCGCCCTTCTCGACGTGCTCCGCTATCGTGTAAAGGTGGCTCTTCGCGGTGTCGTTGAAGAGGAGTATCTCCCCCTCCGGGGTGGAGTAGTCCGCGCCGGACTGCTTCAAAAGCTGTATCATCATGTTGTCCGTCGACTTGTAGATGAACGGGACCATCACCTTCTGCCCGTTGATCTTGAACGTGCCGTCGGCGTTCTTCTCCATGGCGGCGTCGGATACCTCCCACACGAAGTCCCACGTGAGCTTTTCCGGTATGGTGTAGCCGAGCTTTTCAACAAGGTCCTTGTTTATGTAGCACGCCTCGGTCGAGCGCATGAACGGTATCGCGTAATGCACGCCGTTTATCTCGCACTCGGAGAGGTACTTTTCTATCACCTCGTCCTTCGTCGGGGCGTCGAACCTGACCTCGCTCCCGCCGAGCCCGTATTTCGGATCGCCGAACAGCCCGTCGAGCGGGACTACGACGTTCTTGCCGGTGAGGTAGGTCGCGATATGGTCGGGATACGTGATGCAGACGTCCGGCGTCGTGCCGGTCGCGATATTGGTTATAACGTCGTTATAGATCTTGCCGTAATCGGTATAGCGGCGCATATTGACCTTTACGTTGGGATAGAGCGCCTCGAAATCCGCTATCGCCTTTTTGTAGATCTTTACCTGGGTATTGTTGGTGTCGTTCTTTGCCCAGAACGTGACCTCATATTCGCGGGAGGTATCGAATTCCTCCGGTATCTCAAACTCCTTCAGACCCTTCGAGCCGTGACAGCCGGCAAGCGGCGTCAGCGAAACGGCGAGCACGAGCGCGGCGGCGGCGCCGAAAAGGATGCGTTTTATAATGCTTCTCATCCCTTCGTGCCCCCTCTCGAAACGCCTGCCATTATCTTTTTGCGGAACACGAGGAACAGCACTATGAGCGGGACTGATATGACGACGACCGCCGCCATCATGGCGGGTATGTTCTCCCGCCCGAAGCCGTTCTCCCTTATCTCCTGTATGCCGTTCGAGACGAGGAAATACGCCTGCTCGTCGGTGATGAGGCGGGGCCATACGTAGGAATTCCAGCACTCGATGACCTTCAGTATAACGACGGTGATTATCGTCGGGCGGCAGATCGGGACCATTACCTTCAAAAGATATTTAAGGTCCGAGGTGCCGTCGACCTTCGCCGCCTTATAGAGCTCGTCCGGGATCTGCTCGAAATTCTCCTTCAAAAGATAGATGTAGAATACCGAGGTGACGGACGGGAGTATGAGTCCCGTGTAGGTGTTCCTCATGCCGAGATTTGTTATCGTCTGGAAATTGGTGATAATAACGAGCTCGTTCGGGATCATCATGAGCGAGAGGAATATCGCGAACACGACGTTCTTTCCCTTGAAATCGAGCCTTGCGAACGCGAACGCCGCAAGCACCGTCACGACGAGCATTATGCCCGTCGTCACGACGGTGAATATGAGCGTGTTGGTGAAATACCGCGCGAGCGGCACCGCCTTGAACGCCTCGACGTAGTTTTGGAGCGTCGGCGCCTCGGCGATGAATTTAGGCACATACTCCGAATTATAGGAGCTGTAGCTCTTTATCGAGGAGAGCAGCATCCAGTAAAACGGAAAAAGCACCATCACCGCCCAAACGGTGAGCATTGCGTAGGTCAGCACGCGGACGACCCTTCGCCTTAGGGCGGCGCGTCTTTCGATCTTTTCAAAATCGCCGTTCATGTTCGCCTCCTCAATAATGCACCTGCTTTTTGCTGATGAGCAAATTGATGCAGGTGATAGTGAAGACTATCGAAAACAGTATGAGAGCCGCGGCGGAAGCGTAGGAGGGGTATCCGCCGCTGTCGCCGTAAAGCATATCGTAAATGTAGCCGACTATCGTGTTCATTCCGGCGACGTTCAAATTCGTGCCGAAGAGCGCGACGGCGTCGGAATACGCCTTGAATGCGCCTATGAAGCCCGTTATGACGAGGTAGAATATCATCGGCGATATCATGGGCAGCGTGATCCTCGTGAACACCCTCCACTTGGGAGTGCCGTCCACCTTCGCGGCGGAATAGTAATCCTGCTTGACGGAGGCGAGCGCGCTCGTCAGTATCAGTATTTTGAACGGGAGCACCACCCACACCGTGTAGAAGCAGAGCACGAACATCTTCGCCCAATAGGGTCCGTCGATGAAATCGACCGATTTGCCGCCGAACACGTTAATAAGAAGGTTCACCATGCCGTCCGTGTACGGAGTCTTTTTGAAGAGTATCATGAACACGAGACCGACGGCGAGCGTATTCGTGACGTACGGCAGGAAATAGATCGTCTGGTAAAGCTCGCGCAGCTTTTTGATGGAATTAAGCCCGAGCGAAATGAGCAGCGCGAACCCCGTCGACACGGGCACGGTGATCACGACAAGTATGAACGTGTTTTTGACCGCCTGCAGAAAATAGGGATCGTGCAGCACGTAGGAATAGTTATAAAGCCCTACGCCGAAAAACGTCTGCGAGGCGGAATTATAGCCCTCCTCGAAAGAGTAAACGAGCACGTCCACAAGAGGATAGACCATAAAGAAGCCCAGAAACAGCAGCGCGGGCAAAAGATACAGCCAGGCTTTAAGGTTCTTTTTCATGGCGTTTGCTCATCGATCGGCGAAAGGGAAACGCCGATCCTTTCCTCCGTTTCGGTATCGAAAACGAAAACCTTGTTGGGTTTAAGATCGAAGCGGACGGTCTCTTTCGATTCGTCCACCAGGGTGTCGGAGCTGATTATCGCGCGGATATTCTCATTCTCCGAGTCCTTGTGCGAGGCGACGACGCTCGTATCCCTGCCCATCACCTCCACGGCGTTGAGCGTGAGCGTGAACGCGCCGTCCTCCTTCGGGATGAACCCCTCCGGACGGACGCCGACCCAAACCATGCCGTCCTGCGCGCCCTCCGCCTTCAAAAGCCTTTCGCCGCCTATCTCAAGGAAGCCGTCCCTTATCGCGCCGCGGAACACGTTGATGGGCGGCGTGCCGAGGAATTTCGCGACGAAGAGATTGACCGGCTCGTTATAGACCTCCTGCGGGCGGCCAATCTGATTGAGCACGCCGTCTTTCATAACGACGATCATATCGGAGATGGACATCGCCTCCTCCTGATCGTGGGTGACGAATATGGTGGTTATGCCGGTCTCGCGCTGGATGCGGCGAAGCTCCTCCCTCGTCTGGAGCCTGAGCCTCGCGTCGAGGTTCGAGAGCGGCTCGTCAAGGAGAAGTATCTTCGGCATTTTGACGAGCGCGCGCGCTATCGCCACGCGCTGCTGCTGACCGCCGGAAAGCTCGGAGGGCTTCCTCTCCATAAGCTCGGAGATCTGCACGAGCGCGGCGGCTTCCTCCGCCTTTTTGAGCATCTCCGCCTTTGTGAGCTTATCCTTCCCGCGGAGGTTCTGCAGCGGGAAGAGTATGTTCTGGAGCACCGTAAGATGCGGGTACAGCGCGTAGTTCTGG
>DGHD01000027.1:15114-24882 GCA_002392505.1 Christensenella sp. UBA3857
AGCGCGTAGTTCTGGAACACCAGACCGACGCCGCGCATCTCCGGCGGGAGGTTCGTAACGTCGTCCTCGCCGAAATAGATGCGCCCGCTCGTGGGCTTTTCAAGCCCGCTTATCAGGTTGAGCGTGGTCGATTTCCCGCAGCCGGACGGGCCCAGAAGCCCGATCAGCTTTCCGTCGGGTATCTCGAACGTAAAGTCGCTCACGGCGACGACGGGCTCCTTCGACTTCTTGCTGCGCGAAGGGAATATCTTGGTCAGATTTTCAAGCTTTACTTTCATTATCCACCTCCGGGTAAGCCGCGGTCAGCCGAGCCTTGCCTCTTTCAAAGGCTCGTCCCATTTGATCAGCGCGCCGTTCTCCTCCGCAAGGCTGTCCGCCTCGGCGCGAAGCGCTTCCATAAACTTTTTCTCGCGCTTTTTGGATCGGCGCCCCCTGGCGTTGTAGATCTCCTTCTCGAAATAAGCGTCATAGGATACAGCGTAATCCTCGTCATCCCGGAATGGGAAGAAGTTGACGCTGACCGTGTAGCGGATATTCCCCGCCTCCGAATCGGAGGTGAGCTTTACGATCGCCGCCCTGCGGGGGACCTCGCTGAATTTGCCCTCCGCGCGGAAGTACTGTTCATATACGTCGATGACCATTTCCTCTGCTCGCTTTCCCGGCAAAAAGCCGTCTTTTTACTGATATCATTATATATCCTGCGGCCTCGGTTGTCAATCATGCGCGGCGTTTGACAGGGCGGCAAAGCTTTATTATAATGTTGAAAACCGATCAAGGAGGATTGCCGTGAACGTCATCAAGCTCACAAGCCCGTCCGACCCCGCCGCCGAGCCGTATTTCAGGCTGACGGAGGCGGAATTGAAGCGCGCCGGGGACGATAAAGCCGGGCTCTTCATAGCGGAGAGCATACCCGTTATAAAGGCCGCGCTCGAAGCGGGGTACACGCCGGTCTCCGTCCTTACGGAGGGAAGGCATATCGCCGCCGTTGAGGAAAACCTCGGCGGATCGCTCGGGGAAACGCCCGTGCTGACCGGCGAGCCCGGTCTTCTTGAAGAGACCGCGGGCTACAGGCTGCACCGCGGCGTGCTCGCGGCGATGAGGCGGAAGCCGCTCCCCTCCGCAGATGAGACGATCGCCGGCAAAAGGCGCGTCGCCGTGCTCGAGGGGCTTATCGATCCCACCAACGTCGGCGCGATAATCCGCTCCGCCGCCGCTCTCGGCATGGACGCGGTGCTCGTTTCGAACGACTGCTGCGATCCGCTTAACCGCCGCGCGGCGCGGGTGAGCATGGGCGCGGCGTTCAGGATCCCCTGGGGCGTGCTCCCCAAGGGGGACGGAAAGGCGGACGCGGAGTATCTCAAAGCCCGCGGGTTCGTCTGCGCCGCCGCCGCGCTTTCGGAGGGCGCTGTGCCCATAACCTCGGCAAAGCTCGATGAAGCCCATCGGCTCGCCGTTTTCATCGGTCCGGAGGGACCCGGGCTTTCCTGTGAGACCGTCGCCGCGTGCGATCTTTCGTTCATCATCCCCATGGCGCACGGCATGGATTCGCTCAACGCCGCCGCCGCTGCCGCCGTCGCGTTCTGGGTGATCGCGGGAAGCGGCGTATAGCCGGGCGTGAAAACCCCATTGTACACATCATATTGGGATTGTTTTCAAAAAATTCATAAAAAATACACTAAAATCGTTGAAATGAAAAGCATTTGCTGTTATAATGAATATGTATGAAAATGCGGTGGTGTACCCGCCGGTTTTCCCAAGTTTGCAAGCTGCGTTGCCGCGCGCCCGGCTTATAACGCCGGTCAGCATTGGGCGCGGCAGATTACCCATTCAGGAAAGGACCTTTGCCAGGCAAAGGTAAGGTGAATCGATCATGAAATGTACGAAATGTGGCTATGAGAACCCGGATAACGTCGGTTTCTGCCGCAACTGTTCCGAGCCTCTCGGTCATGAGGAACAGGAAGTCAAGCCCTCCTGGGGCTTTGTTAAGGCGCCCAAGTGGGCGGATCCCGTATTCTCCGCCGACACCGTGAGCGAGGATGACGTCCCCGCCGATTTCGTTTCGGAGTCCGCGACCATCCGCCGTCAGCATGAGGCGGAGCGCCGCGCCGCAGCGGAGGCAGCCGCAGAGAAGGCAAGGCTCGCCGCAGAGGCGGCCGCCGCCAAGAGGGCTGCCGAGGAACGCCGCGAGCAGGAGCGCCGCGCCGCGGACGAGATGCGCGCAGCCGAGCGCCGCGCCGATGAAGAGCGCCGCGCCGCTGACGAATTCCGTGCCGAAGAAGACCGCCGCGCCGTCGAAGCAAGGCGTATCGCGGAGCGCAGGGCGGCAGAAGCCCGCGCCGCCGAAACGAGGGCGCAGGAAGAGCGTCTCAGCGCCGAGCGCGAAAAGGACGAGCTTAAATTCTCAAGCGCAAGGAAGCCCGCCGAGGTCCCCGAGGATGATTATGATTACGAAGAGGACGAGCCCGAAAAGGCTTCCGGCATAGTCCCGTTCCTGAGCGGCATCTTCAAGGGCAAGGGCAAGAAGTCCGGAAAGAACGAAAAGTACGAGTATCAGGAAGAGGACGATTTCGACGATTTCGAGGACGAGTATGATCTCCCCTCCCGCAGCAGCGGCAAGAAAAAGGGCGGCTTTGACGTCAACAAGGCGATAAAGATCGCCGTCGTCGTCGCTCTCGTTGCGCTGCTTGCGCTCGCCGCGGTGCTCATCGCCACCAAGGCGAAGAACTGCGCCAAGACGTCGAAGCTCCCCTCCGTCGAGAAGAATCCCGATGCGGACGCCTACTACGTTACCATCTATGAAAAAGAGGGGCGCACCCTTATTTACGAGACCGCGGACGGCAGGCGGCAGGAAGCCACCGTTCCCGGCAAGGGCTACGTCAAATTCAACGTCCCCGTTCTGAGTCTGCTCCCCAACGAGCCGATCGAAGGCGCCGTTTATGAGGCAAAACCCAAGGTGTTCGTCAAGAACGACGACGGGACCGAGAAAGCCATCGAGAATATCGAATCCATAATGATTGACGTTCCCGCGATCAGCGTCACGCTCGACAATGCGGACACCATCGTTTCCGAGGACGGCACCGCCGTTATCTCCGGCAGGGTCGATCCCGTCAGCAAGGTCACGGTCAACGGCGATCAGGTCGTCGTCAATGCGGACGGCACCTTCTCCTACACCGTCCCGTTCGAGGAAGAGGGCGAGCACAACGTCGAGATCGAGGCGCAGCATCCCGGCCGTCAGATCTACCACCACACCGTTAAGGTGAACGTGACCGCTCCCGCGCAGATCACCGGGCTCATCCAGCTCCCCTGGGAGTATGGCGATACCTCCTATTCGCAGCGCGTCGTCTTCTCCACAACCGTCATTGAGCTGCGCGGCAAGGTCCCCGCAGGCTCCACCCTCACCGCCGAGTGCGCTTCCACCAAAGCGACCATCACTCAGCCCACCGTCGATTCCGAGGGCAACTTCAATATGACCGTCAATATGACCGTCGCGGGCGACTTCATCGTCAAGCTCACCTGCACCGATCCGGACGGTCACGTCGAGGAGCGCGAGGCGCACGTGCAGAGGCAGCCCAACATGGCCGAGTATGCGACTGCGGCACATCTTATCAGCGGCACTATTACCGAGATAATCCAGGAAGGCGACTTCTATCTTGCGAAGCTCCAGCGCGCGGACGGCAGCATCGTCATAATCGAGTACCATCCGCATTACGGCTCCGCCACCACGCTCGAGGTCGGCAAGAGCTTCTCGAGTATGTACGGCCGCGAGCCCCAAGTAAATGCGAACGGCGAGCTTGAGTCCTATATCTGGTTCATCAACGGCTGATAACCGATCCACAGCTGACCGGGAGGCGATCCCTCCCGGTCTTCGTTTATAAAACCGATTGTCAGCTTTTGTCTGATATGCTATAATCATACCGAAAGATCCAACGGAGGACGCTATAATGAGCGCATACGTTTTGAAGATCATCGCCTGCATAGCGATGCTCGTCGATCACACGGCATACGTGTTCGAGCCGCAGCTCAACTCTGTCAGCCCGTGGCTGTACGTGGGCTGCCGCATGTTCGGAAGGCTCGCCTTCCCGCTGTTCGCACTCGGCGTCGCGGAGGGAACGACGCATACCTCCTCACCGAAAAAATACCTGCGGCGTATGATCATATTCACGCTCATCGCCCAGATACCGTTCTCGCTCATGCTTGGCATAAGTGCGGCGCCCGTTATCACATCGTTCACCGTGCTCGGGCAGAAGATAGCGATGTACCGCTCCTTCTCCGTAATGATGACGCTGCTGCTGGGACTCTGCGCCTGCCTTTCGATACATAACGGCAAGCACTTCGGCGCGGCGCTCGCGATAGCGGCGGCTTGGGTGATCGACCATACCGTCGGCATGGATTACGGGCTCCTTGGCGTGCTGTTCATAATCGGTCTGTATCTTGCAAGGCAGAACAAGGGCAAACGCCTCATCGTCGCGCTCATATTCATCGTCTGCTTCTACTTCGACCCGCTGAAGGCGTTCCTCAAAACGCTCGTCACCACGGGCACGTTCAGGCTCACAAGGGGCGTGCTCTATGCGGCGGCAATGGCGGCGTCGGCGTTCATAATGCTGTTTTATAACAAGAAGCCGGGCAGGAAATCGGGGCTTTTGTTCTACGCGTTCTACCCCACCCACATGCTCATGCTTTGGCTGATCTGGTTCATCATCAAGCTGTTCTGATATTGTAAGAGGCTGTTTTATGAGGTTTTCTCCGCTTTTCAGCGGTTCGTCCGGCAACTGTTCCCTCGTTTCTGCAGGGGGCGTCGATCTGCTTGTGGACGCCGGAATGACCGGCAGGACGATCGTGGGCGCGCTTAACGAAGTCGGCGCAGATCCCGCGAAGCTCGCCGCGATAGTCGTTACGCACGAGCATTCGGATCACGTCAAGTCCATCGGCGTGCTCTCACGCAAATACGATATCCCCGTTTACGCCAACGAGGGTACGTGGCGCGCGATGAGCCCGCTCATCGGCGACGTCGCAATGAAGAACATCCGCACGTTCATCACTGGGCAGAATTTCTATATCGGCGATATTGACGTCACCCCCTTCCCCCTGAGTCACGACGCGGCGGAGCCCGTCGGCTACGCCTTCTTCCACAAGGGCGCGCGGCTCGTTTACATGACCGATACCGGCTGTGTTCCCGAGCCAATGCGCGAGACCGCTGCGGGCGCGGGGCTGTTGTTCCTTGAATCGAATCACGACGTCGATATGCTGAAGAGCGGTCCCTATCCCTACGTATTAAAAAGACGCATCCTTTCGGACAAGGGGCATCTTTCAAACGCCGCCGCGGGCGAGCTTATCAGGAAGCTCTACCCCACGGGCGTGCGGCGGGTGATACTCGCGCATCTGAGCCGCGAGAACAATACCGAGGAGATCGCCCGCTCCACGGTGCGCGCCGTTCTTTCGGAGAGCGGCATTACCGAAAAGGAGCTGTTCATCGAGGTCGCCCACAGGGACAGGGTGACGGGCGTTTTCGAGATCTGAACGGCGTCAGCCGCGCCGGCAAATTCAAAGAAAGGACGCCTTTGCACGGCAAGGGCGAATAACGCAGTATGAAGTTAAAAACCAAGGCTTCCCTTCTGTTTCTGATCTGCTGTACGCTTTTTCTTGCGCTTTCGGCGCTGATCGGCGTGCCGGCTATGATATTCAACGCCTCAAACAACTTGCTGTTCTTCCTGAACGCGCTGCTCGTTTCGATCCCCGCGTTCCTGATCCCGGCGGTCGTATTCCGTCGCGTGAACAAATTCCCGTTCTTTAAGGCGCCGAAATTCTGGCAGATAGCGCTTGCCGCAGTGATAGGCATTGGCTGCGTGAATATGAATCAATCGCTCACCTATCTCAACGCGGCGGTCTTTTACAATATCGACGTCGCTTCCAATTCCACCTCTGCCGAAACCGTTACGGACCTGAGCGTATTGAATCTGTTTTTCTCGCTTGCGATCATTCCGCCCATCGCGGAGGAATTCCTTATGAGGGGCACGCTGCTCGAATCCTGGCGCAGGTACAGCCCCGTCGGCGCGATGATCATAACGAGCCTTCTCTTTGCCCTGCTGCACGCCGCGCCGAGCGCGTTCATCGTCTACTTCGCGATAGGCATGCTGCTCGCTCTCGTCTATATCATAACGAGGAACGCGTGGCTCACGGTTATAATCCACTTTGTAAACAACCTCTCCTCCGTTATCGCGGCGCTGTTCCTTAAGTATTCAAGCGCCGATCCCTCTCCCGAAGCCGTTGCCGCCGAAAGCGAGCTCTCGATAAAGCTGAGCGAATTCATGGAGTCGCGCCTCGGTTATCTGGTCTACGCCTTTATATTCATGCTGATCGCCGCCTCGTTCATAGTGCCCGGCGTGCTTATCCTGCGCGCGGTTTTCCGCAAAAAAAAGCTCGGCAAATACTCGGAAGGCGAGATCGTCGAGATCGAGGGAGAACGCCTGCTGATGCCCCTGCCGGAGCTTAAGGACGGCGCCCTTGCAAACGGAAACAGGATCGCAATACTGGAGGACGTGATGCTGTGGGTGGCGATAGATCTGCTCGCGCTGATCAATATCCTCTCCGCTCTTTCGGAGTTCGGCATTATCAAAGCCTGATGAAGATACGGATCATTTGCATAGGCAGGCTTAAGGAAAGGTTTTATACCGAGGCTGCCGCGGAATTCACAAAACGGCTCTCGCGCTGCTGCGAGATCGAGCTGGTCGAGCTTAACGACGAGCGGGTCCCCGCCGATCCCTCGCCCGCCGATATCGAGCGGGTGAAGCGCATCGAATGCGGGCGGATAGCCGACAAGCTTGCCGAGGGCGAGTACGTCATCGCGCTCGATCCCCGCGGCAAACAGCTCTCGAGCGAGGAGCTCGCGGATAAGCTTTCCGGTCTCATGCTGTCCGGAAAGAGCCGCATAGCGTTCGTTATAGGCGGCTCGCACGGGCTTAACGACGATATCAGGCGCAGAGCCGACGCGGTGTTGAGCTTCTCGAAGATGACCTTCTCTCACCAGATATTCCGCATAATGCTTCTGGAGCAGATCTACCGTGCGTTCAAGATAATCAACGGAGAACCGTATCACAAATAAAAAAGCAAAACAAAAGCGGGAAGGAGCGCTCCTTCCCGCCTTTGTTTTGTCCTTGGAATTGCGGATTACCAGTTCACGGAATCACCGAAGAATCCTTCGGGCGTCGAAACCGGGTTCTCGCCGTCGTCGAACTTGGAGCCATTGTTGGTGACGTCCTTGATCTCGAAGCTGACGACTTCCATTTCGGGTTCAGTATAACGCTTCATAGTCATACTCTCCTTTCGTAACTTTATCGTCAGGGTCACGCGCGGGGTTCATGCCCCGGGCGGGACCCGACCTAACATTTGACGACCTTTCGGTCGATCGTCAATCAACGTTCTGTACGCTGTTGACGCTTGCTCTGATGGGAGTGCCGTTTACGGTGGCGGAATCGTTACCCATGACGTAGGTGATGTTCGGGGTAGCGGTGATGGTCTTGTCGTAAGCGGACTCGGGGATGCTCTTGAGAACTACGGTGTACTGGAAGCTGTCATCAGCCATCTTCCAGATGTTCTGACCGTTAACGGTGAGATCGCTGTTGCCGGCGTTGAGGACGGCGGCAATGCCGGTCACCTCATAATAATCCTTGGTGGGACCGACAAGCTCGCCCTTGTAGTTGACGCAGGAATCGTTGAAGGTCACCTTGAAGATGAAGCGGATATCGCTCTTGCCGTCGGCGGTCTCCCTCTCACGGAGCTCAGCCTTCTCGCCTGCAACGACGGGAGCCTTGAGCTCATGATAGAAGGCGTTGATCTCAACATTGGCGGCGGGCATGGTGCCGGAGGTGGGATTATCGGTGTTTACAAATACCCAACCGTCGATCTCAGCGGGGATGTACTCGGCAACGTCATAGTCGGTGCCGAAGGGAATGTCGAAATACTTGCCGGCCTGGAGGGAATGGTACTCGTTGTTCTCATCAACATAGTAGAGCCACAGACGGTAGGTCTTCGGGGTGTACTGCGCGGTTACGGTCAGATTCTCGGTAACGTTGCTGAACTCCTTGTCCCAACCGGTGAAGGTGTAACCCTCGTGAGCGGGAGCGGTGGGAGCGGTGGCAGCGGCGCCGGACTCAACGGTGACAGTGGAAATGGTCTCGCCCGTCACGCCGTCAACGAAGGTAACGGTGTAATAGACCTTCTCCTCGAACTTGGCGGTGTAGGTGGCGTCTGCGGTAACGGGAGCGATCTGAGGATCCCAACCGATGAAGTTGTAGCCTTCCTTAACGGGATCGGCGTGGGAGGGAGTCGCGTTGTACTCATACTCCTCGGTCTCGTTTTTGCCGTCGATGACCCAGGTGATGATGTACTTCCTGACCGCTTCTTCATACTGAGCGGTATAGGTGGCGTCGCCGGTAACGGGAACGATCTCGTGATCCCAACCCTTGAAGGTGTAGGTGGTCGTGTTGGTGGGATCCTTGGTGGGAGTCTCGCCGTTGTAAGCGGGGGTCTCGCCGTAGGCTACCTCGCCCTCCTGGAGGACAGTGCCATCATAGTTGACGAACTTGATGTTGTACTTATTGACCGTGGTATCCCAGGTCGCGGTGTAGGTGGCGTCCGCAGCCGCGGGAACTACCTCGGGATCCCAAGCCTTGAAGGTGTAGGTGTACTGAGCGTCGGCTGCCTTGGTGGGAGTGCCGTTGGGGTAAACAGGCGTCTCGCCCGCGTTGACGGTGGTGACTACGTCCTCCTGACCGTCTACCTTCCAGGTGATCTGGTAGGTCGCTGGAGCGTCTTCCTTATATACTGCGCTCAGGTTATTGTTTGAGAGAGTAATCGTATCCTCATTGTAATCCGCAAAGGTCCTTACCAGTACGTTAAAGGTGTATTCGTTACCCATAACAAAAGCGTCTGTCTTATCAAAAACGATGTTGAAAAGGCTGTCGCCTTCGTTGAACGTAATGGGATCCGACGAAGTTCCGTTGAACTTATAGCTCGTCGTATTGAACTGTTTGGAATCGAATTCCGTTGTGTAAGAATTGTAGCTGAACGCATCGGTATTGAAGGAAAGCGTACCTGCGAACGTACCGAGGACCAGGTTCCTGGTCGCAACGATCTTGACGACGACCTGGTTATCGCCCAGCGCTTCTGCCGTGAGCATCAAGGCATCCGTGGGCTGCTCCGCCTGCTCGGTATAGGCAATGGAAAGATTCCTGTTAGAAATCTCTATCGCGTCCTCATTGTAATCCGCAAAGGTCCTTACCAGTACGTTAAAGGAGTATTCGTTACCCTTTACAAAAGCGTCTGTCTTATCAAAAACGATGTTGAAAAGGCTGTCGCCTTCGTTGAACGTAATAGGATCCGACGAAGTACCGTTGAACTTATAGCTCGTCGTATTGAACTGTTTGGAAGTGAATACAGTTGTGTAAGAATTGTAGCTGAACGCATCGGTATTGAAGGAAAGCGTTCCGGCAAACGTACCGAGGACCAGGTTCCTGGTCGCAACGATCTTCAAAACGACCTGGGTCTCGCCCAATGCTTCTACTGTAAGCGTTAAGGGATCTCCCTCTTCAGCATAAACGCCGGCAGCCGAACCTAACGCGACGGTACTGAGCATAGCCATTACCAGCACTATCGTCAAAAGTTTTTTTAATGATTTCATTTTTGACTCCTTTCTGAATAAAGCATGCTATGGTACGCCGCTCAAAGCGGCGTACCATAGACGACGTCATTACCAGTTAATTACTGCCAAAT
>DGHD01000012.1:0-132 GCA_002392505.1 Christensenella sp. UBA3857
AAAAGGAGAAGAAAATGAAAAAGAACATTGGCAGGGTCATTGTGATCGTATCAGCGGTGGCAGTAGCCTTTGTCGTTGCTCTGTGCTGCATCACCACCGTACCCACCGGCTACACCGGCATCGTGACCACCT
>DGHD01000012.1:178-7900 GCA_002392505.1 Christensenella sp. UBA3857
CGTGACCACCTTCGGCAAGGTGGAGAACTACACCTACGACGCGGGCTTCCATCTCAAGGCGCCCTTCCAGAGGGTGATCAAGATGGACAACCGTACCCAGAAGTCGGTAGAGGAGCTGCAGGCGTTTTCCTCCGATATCCAGCAGGTCGATATCTCGATAGCAGTCAACTATTCGATCGACCAGTCCACCGCGGAGAAGCTCTATAAGACAGTCGGTCAGGAGTATTATTCCAAGATCCTCTATCCCCGCCTGCTGGAGAACACGAAAGCCGTATTCTCCAAATACACCGCCGAGAAGCTGGTCGCCTACCGTGAGACGCTTTCGAGCGAGATAACCGCTCTCGTGGTCGAGGACGTCGCGGATTACGGTATCACCGTAAGCTCGATAGCCGTGCAGGACATCGACTTTACCGACGCCTTCACCAACGCCGTCGAGGCGAAGCAGGTCGCTCAGCAGAACAAGCTGACCGCCCAGACTCAGCAGGACCAGCTCACCATGGAGGCTCAGCAGGAGGCGGAGCGCCAGGTGATCAAGGCGCAGGCGGACGCGGAGCAGGCGAAGATCGCCGCCCAGGCGGATCTTGAAGTTACCAAGATCCAGGCGGACGCCGCCGAGTATGCCGGCCAGAAGGAGGCCGCGAAGAACAAGGCGATAGCCGAGAGCATCACTCCCGAGCTGGTAAGATACTACTATATCCTCCAGTGGAACGGTATCCTTCCCGAGACGATGCTCGGTGAGAATGCTAACGTACTCTTCGGTATAAACTAACAAATCAGCCGACCGCGGGGACCTTTCCCCGCGGTCCCGATAGAAAGGAGTCTGACATGAGCAGCAAGGATGTACGCTTTGAAACGATCTACAAGGAGGGAAGCGCGTTTTCCTCCTCTGTCAAAAAGATCATCCGCGACAACGAGACCGGAGTCGAATATCTTTTGATCGAGTGCGGCTACGGTGTTTCGGTAACTCCCCTGCTCGACAAGGACGGGAAGCCCATCGTCGAAGCAAAGTACCAATTCTGATCCGATCATGCGTGAAAAGATCCTGAAGGTAATAAGTCCGGGGGCTTCCCCCCGGCGGTCGAGGCTCCGACATACCGTACTGTCCAAACTGACGGGCAAATGAAAATACGAACGCCGCGCTCGTGAAGCGCGGCGTTCGTGCTTTGTTATTTCTTATGCAGCTGGGCGCCTCCGCATGGAGGCGGGGAGATCGGTCTTGTCCTTCCTTGTTTGCATTCCGGCTTACCGATCCCTCAGTCAGCTAAAGCTGACAGCTCCCTTTTCGCAAGGGAGCCATAGATTAAAATTTGAACGCCGCGCTCGTGAAGCGCGGCGTTCGTGCGTTATTCATTATTATACTCCTTACGGATTGAGCCTGATGGGGCTCCTGAATATGAACTCGGCTTCCTTGATGCCGATATCGAGGAGCAGCATGGTCATGCGGTCGACGCCGAGCCCGAAGCCGCCGTGGGGCGGGCAACCGTAACGGAAGAACTCCATATAGAACTTGACGTCCTCGCCGAGACCCTTTTCGTCCGCCTGTTTGCGGAGCTCCTCATAACGGTGCTCACGCTGGGCGCCGGTGGTGATCTCGGTGCCGCGCCAGATAAGGTCGTAGCCCTGGGGCACGTCGTCCTTCCTCATGTGATAGAAGGCGCGCTTGTCCTTGGGGAAATCGGTGACGAACAGGAACTCGTGCCCGTAGACCTCCTGTGCGAATTTGAAGGAGAGCTTCTCCGCGTCGGTGGAAAGGTCTACCTTCTCCTCCTCGGGCACGGTGTAGCCGTAGCGCTTCTCAAGCTCATCATAAAGATCGTGAAGCTTGATCCGCGGGAAGGGCAGCGTGGGAACGACGGTCTTCAAGCCGTAAAGACGCTCGATATCCTCGCCGTATTTCTCCGCGATGTTCTTGAGAGCGTAGGTGAGCATCTCCTCCTCTATCTTCATGACGTCCTCAAAGGAATCGATATAGCTCATCTCAAGATCGAAGCCGGTGAACTCGGTCGCGTGGCGGCTGGTAAAGCTCTTCTCCGCGCGGAACACGGGGCCGACCTCGAATATGCGCTCGAGACCCGCCGCCATGGCCATCTGCTTATAGAACTGCGGGGACTGGGCAAGATACGCCTTGCGGTCGAAATAGGTGAGCTCGAAAACGTCCGCGCCGGACTCGGAAGCCGCGCCGATGATCTTCGGGGTATGGATCTCGACGAAATTCCTCTCAAGCAGATACTCGCGCAGGGACTTGACGAACTCGGTCTGCGCCCTGATCATGAGCTTGTTCTTTTCGGTACGCAGGTCGATCCAGCGATAGTCGAGACGCGCGTCGATGGAGGAATCCGCCATCATGGGCATCGCCTCGGCGACGGACTCGACAACGAGCTTCTCAACGACCATCTCGCGCCCGCCCATCTTGACGGCGGGGTTCTCCACCACCTTGCCGTACGCGGTCACGACGGACTCTACCGTGAGCTTGTCCACCTCCAGCGCGACGTCGGGATAGGCGCCCTTATCGACGGTGAGCTGCAGTTTGCCGGAGAAATCGCGAAGGACAATGAACGCCATGTAGCGCTTGTTGCGAAGATTTTCAACGAAACCGCCTACACGGACGTATTCGCCGGCGGGGGCGTTTGCTACGAGAACTCTTTCCATATTGTTGACTCCTTGTGAACCATTGGATTTTACCGGGACATTTTACCACATTCAGCCCGTGTTTACAATATCTTTTTCAAATTGCCGCGCGATCATTCGACCGAAAATCGGACATTTTTATGCTTGACAAATCGCCCCCGGCGAATTACAATAAGCGTGCGCGGGTGTAGCTCAGTGGCAGAGCGTCGGCTTCCCAAGCCGATAATGTGGGTTCGATTCCCATCACCCGCTCCATTTTCTTTTTGGGCACAGCCCAAAAAGAAAATGGAAAGAATTATTATGGGAATCGAAGGGAAGCGGCGTTCGTCCGGTGGACGAATCAAACGCCGCTTCCCCGGCTTTTGTCAAAAGGCGCGAGAACGAAGCGCGAAGCGCAAGTTCGAGACGCATCTTTTGCAAAAGGATCCCCATCACAGCTTAAATAATTAAAGGCGGAAGCAAGGATATGAGATTCACCCACACAAACCGAAAAGGCTTCTGGCTGGGCTTTATCGACTTTTTCACCGCCGGGCTGTTTTTCCTGTTCTATATGCCTTTCGGCGGGCTGCAGGAGGAGATCGAAGAGGTGCTTGGTCACAAGGTGCGCCCTTATTGGCAGGCGTATCTTCTCGGCGTGCCGACGCTGTTCATCTATACCCTCGTTTGGATGGCGCGGATCTCGGAGGAGCTCAGGGAAAAGGCGATCGGGCTCGGCATCGAAGGTTCGCACACATCCTGGCGGCATATGTTCTGGTGGAATATGCTCGGCTGTATTTGCTGCGGTCCGATGATCGCGACCGGGCGCTTTTTCGATACGCTGAACAAAGTCGAGGAAAAGCTGAACGAGATCCCGTAGCGCAGCCTTACGATGCAAAGACATGGGGCGCGCTGCGATCCGTTCCGAAAATATATTGTGATCTTCCCGCTTCCGGCCGCAACCTTTCACGGGCGGAGGCGGTATTATAATTGAACGGCGATAACGAAGGGAAGGAGGTCGTTAAGGATGAACGCTCGTTATGCTGAGCCCGAGTCTGTCGAAGCTGACGTAAAGGGCTGCGTTATTCCTTTGCCCCCCTTTACCGATCCGGAGGACGTCTACCGAAGGTATTCGGGCATGGTGTTCAGGCTTGCGCTGGCAAGATGCCGAAGCAGGGTCGAAGCGGAGGACGTCATGCAGGACGTTTTCCTGCGATACGTCCGCAAGGCTCCCAAGCTCGAATCCGCGGAGCATCAGCGCGCATGGCTCATAAAAGCGACGATCAACTGTACGAACACGCTGCTGTCGAGCGCCTGGAACAAGCGCACGGCGCTATACAGCGAACTCACGCAGCTTGCTCCGATGCTGCCGGATGAAAACGCCGCCGATATTTACGCCGCCGTACTTCGTCTGCCGAAAAAGCAGAGGACGGCTATACACCTCTATTACTATGAGGGCTACCGCGTAAAGGAGATCGCTTCTCTAATGGACGTCAGCGAAAGCGGGGTAAAATCCCTGCTGCACCGCGCAAGAGAGGGGCTTGAAAAGGACCTGAAAGGAGATTATTTCGATGTTTGAAGATGATTACAAGGCCGCAAACGACGCTCTCTCCCCTTCCGGCGAGGCGGAGCAGCGCACGCTTGCCTCGATGCGCCGCAGTATGAACGGCGCGGATAAGAAACCCCGCAGGCTTTCCGTTGGTTTGAGGACGGCTATAGCTGCATGCCTTTGCCTGCTGATCGCCGCGCCCGCTGTTTTGGGCGCTGTGAAGCTCGCTTCCAAACCCTCCCGAAGGATGCAGACAGCCGAGCTGACAGAATACAGCGCCGCAGTTCCCAATGCCGAACCCGCCGGCGATTATTCCGAGGTTTTCGAGTGGCTCCGCCCCTCCCTCTCCGATCACGACCAAGTAAAAAACTCGGGAGGTTTTAGCCGGTATTATTACGATACGGAGCCCGTGAAAGACATAAACTCAGACGGAATACCCACCGCAGCGATCATTGAACCCCAATCGGCAACAGATTATTCAAACACCAACGTTCAGGTGGAAGGCGTCGACGAATCCGACATCGTCAAGACCGACGGCAGATATATATACGTGCTGAATGATAAGGGCGTCACGGTTCTTTCAGCCGACGGAGCGGAAACGCACGCGGTCTCCTGTATCCGCGAAAACGAAATGCCCCGCCATGACGAAGACTCCGGCAGGAGCTTCCGGGGCATGTATCTTGCGGACGGCAGGCTCATCGTCATCGCGCAGGAGTTCAAGTATTCGCCCTTCTATTTCAATGGACTGATCACAGACGATTCAGTCCCCGGCATCGGATCGAGCGACGGCGTTGACGGCGCCGAGCCCGGGAGCACCGAGGATTGCTATTATTGCTTCAGCTGGTTCAGCGGCAATACGATGATCTATGTTTTCGATATCGAAGACGCTGAAAAGCCCGTGCTCATCTCCTCGCTCTGCATGGAGGGCAGCTTCACGGATTCCCGTCTGACCGACGGAAGGCTGTACGTAATTACCTCGTATTTTCCGGATACGGAGGTATATCCCAACGATCCCGCCACCTTCGTTCCCGGCTGCTATAACAATGACGGCGAGTGCAAGCTGACTTCCGTCGGCAATATCTCGCGCATAGGCGAAGGCGGAAGCTATACCTATATCGCCGCGCTGGACGTTTCGGATCCCTCCGCGTTCTCGGACACGCTCGCTCTGCTCGGATCAACGGACACGATCTACTGCAGCGGGACCTCGATATACCTTACCATGTCAAATATTGAGGAGAAGAAGGAGAGCGTCCGCTTCTTCACAGACGATGACTACGAATGTACCATCGACGCCAATGGCGACCATGAGGGGACCCTCATTACATGGTATGGAAAGACCGGTATCTGCCGCGTATCGCTTGCGGGGGGAAAACCCGTACTTGCCGCGCAGGGCTTAGTTGACGGCACGTGTCTCAACCAATTCTCGCTGGACGAATACGACGGGCATCTTCGTATTGCAGTTACGAAAAGCGTTTCCCGTTGGGTCGAGCAGGCGCTTGAAGACGGAGGCGAGATCAGTTACTTCGTCGATGATGAAGACGAGGTCAACGCCGTCTACGTACTTAACTCCGACCTCGTCACAGTCGGCAGGCTCGAGGGTCTTGCAAAAGGCGAGCTTATCAAGTCCGTCAGGTTTATGGGCGATATCGGCTACGTCGTCACCTTCCGCCAGACCGATCCTCTGTTCAGCATCGACCTTTCCGTTCCCGCTTCGCCCAAGGTGATGGGCAAGCTCAAGATCCCCGGCTTCTCGGAGTATCTGCACGGCTGGGGCGACGGTCTGCTCTTCGGATTTGGGCAGATGGCCGATACCGAGACCGGCGGCACGCAGGGCATAAAGCTGTCCATGTTCGATATTTCCGACCCGACCAACGTAAAAGAGCGCGCCAGCCTTCATATAAACGATATCGATTATTCCTCCGCCGAATACGATCATAAGGCGATACTGGTCGCGCCCGAGCGCGGGCTTATCGGCTTCCCCGCGGATTTTGACAGCTATGCCGTCTATTCCTACGGTGATGAAGGCTTCAAGGAAATGGCCCGTATAAAGCTCGGCGATTCCGAATGGTTCGGCGCCGAAGGAAAGGGACTTTATATAGGCTCCTGCCTCTACGTGATAGACGTTGCCGGCACGGCGTACGTCATTGATCTTGACACCTTCGAGCTCTCGGTCAAGGCGGAGTTCTGATCCGGGAGCAGTCAAAAGCTCCGCTTAGGCAGAATAGCATTTTTTGAACGTTCCCATTAAAAGAGGGAGTTCCGGCGCACATTCCGGTGCGGGCGCTCCCTTTTTGTTTTCCGTGAATGCTCTGCGCTCGAACGCGCCGTTATTCCTCCCGAAAGAAACGGTGCGCGCCCCGTTCAAATACTTGCGCGGATGGAGTGAAGCGCATTATAACATATCGGCACGGCATTTCGGCTCCTTCACAAAAGCGTGAAGGAGCTTTTGTTAAAGCTGAGCAGCCCCTCGTCACGCATTTTGCAGAGCTCCGCGCTCATCGCGCTGCGGTCGACGGAGAGGAAATCCGCCAGCTCCTGCCGGTTGAACGGTATCGTGAAGGAGCTGCTCCCCGCCTTCTTCGCCATCAGCGAAAGATAGCTCATCAGCTTCTCACGCGTGGTGCGCTTCTGGATATGCCCGAGCTTCGTGACGAGGCGTAGGTTCGTCTCCGACAGGGCGAAAAACAGGTTGCGGATGACCCGGTTGTGGAAAGGGCATGCGGAGGAGCAGGTCGTCAGCACCCTTTTCGCGTCGAAGAAAACAACGGTCGAATCCTTCGCCGCGACGACGTCGTTCATTATCGCCTCGCCCGCTAAATACGCCTGACCGAAGAGCTCGCCGGCGGCGACCCGGGTGATTATGCTGCGGTTGCCCCAGTAATCGTCCGCCTGCACGAGGAGCGCGCCGTCGACAAGTACGGAAACGGAATCCACCTTATCGCCCTGGCGGAAAACGAATTCGCCCTCTTTATAATGCCTCTCATGCGCGTCAAGACAGGCGAGCATGCCCGAGATCTCGTCCTCGCCGACGCCCGCAAACAGCTTCGATCTTTTCAAAATATCAATGTATTTTTTCATAAAAAGCTCACTTTCGTTGTAAATACAACAGACTCTCTGCCTGAATGATACTATAATCAAGCCGAAAAAGCAATACGGAGGCGCGATATGAAACCGAAAATCAGGATAACTCTCGTCGAGAGGCGCGGCGAATGCCCCTGCCACAGGGGGCACAAGGTCGGCGACAGCTTCGATTTCGACACCGAGCGCGGAAAGTTCTGCCCAATGGCGGCGCACGCTGCGTTCCCCTACGTGGACATACTCCGCTACGGCGGCGAGCCCCCGCGGGCAAAGAACGGCGAGGTGCTGTTCTGCTGTCCCGACAGCGACGTTATGAACGTATTCAGGATAGAGAAGGAGGAGGAATAATATGATCCGCAAGATAATCCACATTGATGAAGAAAAGTGCACCGGCTGCGGTCTGTGCGCCGAGGCATGCCATGAGGGCGCGATAGAGATGGTCGACGGCAAGGCGAAGCTCGTGCGCGAGAACTTCTGCGACGGCTTCGGCG
>DGHD01000013.1:0-40383 GCA_002392505.1 Christensenella sp. UBA3857
TGGGAATCGCGTTCACCAGCCCCAGAATTGACTCGGGCCGCGCAGAGGTCGTCCTTGTGATCGCGGGAAGCGTCCTGGTCATCTTTGTCCTAGCGAATCTCTTCCTGTGGCTGAAGGACTCTGCGGAAGCAAAAAAACTGAATTCAGATCTCGAGAAGTATCAGCAGCTTCATGCGTGATACCCTTTGCGCATTCTCATCAAATCGCGTAGGGCTCCGTCAACAATCAGGGGACGGTTCTCTGATCGAGCGGGTACATCTTTATGTGCATAAGCTCGTGCAGTATTACCTCCTCGACGTTTTCCTGCTTAGGGTCGGCGGCGTTCAAAAGGAGGATCGCCTTTCTGTCGTCGCAGTCGATCTTGAAATCGCCCGTCTTCCTTCACTCCGGGTCCTCGACGAATTCGAGCTTCACGTCCCAGGCGGGCGTGATCCTCAGCTTACGGCAGTATCTCCCGAATAATTCGGCTGCATGTTCCTTGTTCATAGCTCCCTCCAAAGGCTTTTATTGAATAATTATATCTTACCCCGTCCAGCTTGGCAACAAAAAACCTCTCCCGTTTTATACGGCAGAGGTTTGGGATCGCCGGAAGCTCAGAACACTATCCCCTCTTTGTTGGTCACTTCGACGCTTATCACCATCTTTCCGTCATAGAACAAGAAGGAATACTTGCCTTTTGCGAAAGCAAGCACTGCGGAGCTGCCCATATCCTTTGTGCTAAAGCCGTTCTTTTTCATAACGGACTCGATCTCATCACGCGGCGAATCGGCGCTGAGCCCGTAAACGCTGACAGCGGGATCGGTGATCATGATGCGGGTTATATGCGAACTGCCGCTCGAATAATCGGGATATGCCGTCACGGTATAGATAACGCACTTATCGGGATCGGTCTGCATACCGTCCTCATTGACCGTGGGAACATAGCCTTTGCCGTAATACTCACGCCCGCCCATAATACCGTATTTGGGCTCATACCCGGAAAAATCGACGCCGTCGACGTTCTCGGCGATCCAGAACTCAAGATCGGTCTCGGGTTTTTTAAGCACGTCGGAGGAACACCCGGCAAGGGCGATCAGCAAAAGAGAGAATAAAACTGCGAATGCTTTTTTCATATCGGACCTCCTTCCTTCACTTATAAAGACGCTAAACGGGCGGGAAAGGTTACGTTCGGTGTCCTTCTCTTTAAGATCTTCGATTCCGTATCTCATTTCCCGATCCATAAAGGGTTCTCCCTTGCATACTTCGATTTGTTTATTGCCTTTTCTTTTCTATCGTATAAGACTGCATGCCTTTCCTGCAGCCGTTCTTCTCATAGAAACCTTCAACTCCGGGTTGAGAACCGAAGTACAACATGGTCGGCGTAATGGCTTTTGCCAAATGAAGAAGACAGCTTCCAACGCCTTGATTTCGGTATTCCGGAAGAACAAGCAATTCTGTGATCGTTCCGAAATAATAACCGTCCGAAAGGACACGCAGGCATCCTACAAGCTTTGAGCCGTCATAAGCCGTTATGTTCAGCGTTTTGGAAAAGCGTTCTGCGTCCGTTCAGCATCATAGCTGCCGGGCCAGATTTGATTCACGAACGACAGAAAATCCGATGCATTAAGTTGTTTATCATCAACCTTATATTCCATCTTTGACCTCGATTACATAATAAACGTTAAAATAATCATATCCGAAAAGAATCGGAGAGTCAAGCATTGCGAAGCAATGTGAGGATTTGCTTTGCAGGTTTCGCGAGGATGAGTGGAGAGAATGGAGCTTACCGGATTCTGAACCCTCGCTTCGCTGTTTCTTGATTGCCTGCGATCTTGCGTGTGCGAAGCTGTGTGAGAATTTGCTTTGCAAATTCTCGCGGTTCAGAATCTCTTTCACGTTTTACCAAGCAAAAAGGCACTCCGATGGAGTGCCTTTTTGCTTGGTGGAGCTTACCGGATTCTGAACCGTGCGCAACGAATATCTGACGTCTTTGTTGCTTGGTTTCCGTTGCGCTGAGAATTTGCTTACGCAAATTCGCGGTTCAAATCTATATCTCTATGAAAGAACAAGAGGCATCATTGATGCCTCTTGTTCTTTGGTGGAGCTTACCGGATTCGAACCGGTGATCTCTACACTGCCAGTGTAGCGCGATAGCCAACTTCGCTAAAGCCCCGAATGCTTTTTCAAACTGCCTTGCTATTATACGACAGCAAATCCGATTTGTAAAGCATTTTTGAAAGTATATTATTCGGCGCTTGTCACCACGTCGTCGAGTATTACCGTGACCATCGGCTGACCCTTGCCGTTGCGCGATTCGATACGGACTTCCTCCGAATTGATCTTCGTTTCGGTCCCGTGGAGCTGCTTTACGAGGATATCCCTCGGCTCGGTCACGTGGAGCACGGAGACGAGCTGCGTGCCGTTGGAGCCGTTTTTCTTAAAGCCGAACGATATGGCCCCCCTGCCGTTCCTGCCCTGCAGATCGTGGTCGAACACGAAGCTGCGCTTCATATAACCGCGGTCGGAAACGGTGAGTATCTCGCCCTCCTCGTTAACGGTATGGCCGTAGATCACGCGGTCGCCTTCATCGAGCTTCATGCCGTGCACGCCGCCGGTCTGCCTGCCTGTCACGGGCACGGAGGCGATATCGAATCTTATCCCCATGCCTTTTGCGGTCATGAGCAGTATTCCAAGATCGGTCTCGTCGAGAACGTACTCATAACCGATAAGCTTGTCGTCCTTTAAGTTGATCGCCGCGACGCGCCTCGTCCTTGTGATGAACTCCTCCGCAGCTGTGGATTTTACCATGCCGTTAGCGGTGTAGAATATGTACCTGCCCGCCTTTTCGCCGTCCGTGAACGTGCCGATAACGTTTTCGCCGTTCTCGATATGTATGAGCGACGTGATGTTGGTGGGCTTTGCGTTGGGCTTGGTCTCCGGTATCTCCGAAACGGGCAGCGACAGCATGAAGCCCTGATCGGTGATCATCCTCAAGGTGGAGCTCGTCATGGTCTTGAACACCTCTTTAGCGCCGTCCGCCGCGATAAGCTCGTCGGACAGGAGCTTAAGCTGCACCCTTCTGACCTTGTTCTCGGGAAGCACGAGCACCGCGGTCGGTTCGTCGGCAGCGGTATTTTCCTCCACAGGCTCCTCCGCCCCATCGTCGGAGATCAGCGTCGTGCGTCTCGGGTCGGCATATTTCTCAGATATTTCGGTAAGCTCGTCGATTATGAGCTTGTCGAGCTTCTTTTTGGAGGCGAGAAGTCCCTTCAAATTCGCGATCTGTTTCTGGAGATCGGAATGCTCACGCTCGATGGCGATCTGTTCGAGATTGGTCAGGCGCTGGAGCCTCAAATCGAGTATCGCGTCCGCCTGCACTGCGGTGAGATCGAACCTTTCCATCAAGCCCTGTTTTGCGATCTTGGGCGACTTGGAGGCGCGGATCAGCGCGATCACCTCGTCTATATTGAGGAGCGCGATCATGAGACCGTCGAGGATATGCGCCCTGTGCTCCGCGGCGTCGAGATCGTGCCTGCATCGCTTGGTGACGACGTCCTCCTGATAACGGATATAGTGATCGATCAGCTCAAGGAGCGAGAGCTGCTTGGGCTTGCCCTCCGCTATCGCGACCATGATAACGCCGAAGGTCCTTTGGAGATCGGAGTATTTGAAGAGCGCGCGGAGTATCTTTTCCTCATCGGCGTCCTTCTTGAGCTCTATGACGGCGCGGATGCCGTGCCTGTCCGACTCGTCCCTTATGTCGTTAACGCCGGCAAAAACGGTCTTTTTCGCATCGACAAGCTCGCGTATGCTGACCAGCGTCCTCGCCTTGTTGACCTGATAGGGAAACTCCGTGACGACGATCAGCTTTTTGCCGTTCTTGAGGGTCTCGATATGCGTTTTCGCCCGGTTGATGAGCTTGCCGCGCCCGGTTGCGTAGGCGTTCCTTATCTCGTCGGACTTTATGATATAGCCGCCCGTCGGAAAATCGGGGCAGGGCATTATCTTCATGATATCGTCTAGCGAGATCCCGGGATCCTTGATCCTCGCTATAACGGCGTCGATCGCTTCCTTGGGGTTATGCGTGGGGATCGACGTGGTAAGACCGACGGCGATACCGTTCGCGCCGTTTATAAGGAGGTTCGGGAATCTGCCGGGAAGCATCTCCGGTTCCTTGAGGGTATCGGAGAAGTTAAGACAGAACTTGACGGTATCCTTCTCGATATCGCGCACCATATCCATCGCGGCGGGAGCCATCCTGACCTCGGTATAACGCATAGCGGCGGCAGAATCGCCGTCGATCGAGCCGAAATTGCCCTGACCGTCCACGAGGGGAAGGCGCATATTGAAGTCCTGCGCCATACGTACCATCGCGTCGTAGACCGAGCTGTCGCCGTGGGGATGGAATTTACCGAGGCAGTCGCCGACGATACGCGCCGACTTCCTGTACGGCTTGTCCGGCGTGTTGCCGAGCTCCAGCATAGTATAGATTATCCTTCGCTGAACGGGCTTCAAGCCGTCCTCGACCCTCGGGAGCGCCCTTTCGAGAATGACGTGCTCCGCATAAGGGAGCATGGCGTTGTGCATCACGTCGTCCATGCTGACGACGCTGTAATTCTCCCTGATCTCGCTGAAATCGATCTGATCCTTGTCCTGTTTTTTCCTTGCCATCAGTTGCCCCTTATCATGCTGATCATTTTCTGCCTGTCCTCCGCCTTGAATACGGCGTTGCCCGCGACGAGCACGTTCGCTCCGGCGGCGCGGCAGAGCGCGGCGGTCTTTTCATTGACTCCGCCGTCGACCTCGATATCAATATCGAGCCCGCGGGAGAGAGCCATGTTCCTGATCGCTTCTATTTTTTTAAGCGAGGAGTCGATGAACTTCTGCCCGCCAAAACCCGGATTGACGCTCATTACGAGCACCATATCGACGCTGTCGAGCAGGTATTCCACGGCGTTGGGATGAGTCGACGGATTGAGCGCGATACCCGCCTTTTTTCCGTAAGACCTTATGAGCTGCAGAGTGCGGTGCGCGTGAATATCCGCCTCGCGGTGGATGGTGATGATATCCGCGCCGGCGTCAACGAAATCCTTGACCCATTTAGCCGGCTCGGCGACCATAAGGTGCGCGTCGAAAACGAGATCCGTCGTCGGTCTCAGCGCCTTACACATGGGAGCTCCGAACGTGATGTTCGGGACGAAATTCCCGTCCATAACGTCAAGATGCACGTAATCAGCGCCCAATCCTTTAAGCGCGGCGACCTCTTCGCCAAGCCGCGTGAAATCTGCCGAAAGAATGCTCGGTGCGACCATAACCCTGTCAGTCATATTTATGCCTCCTCATCTCTATTGCTTCGTTTGCTATTTTGACGTATCTTTGATACCGTTCCTTATTGACCGCGCCTTCTGCAACGGCCTGCTTTACCGCGCAGTCCGGCTCGGAGATATGCATGCAGCCTATGAATCGGCACATACCCATATACTCCTCAAACTCCAGGTACATACCCGGTATATCCTCGGGCTCGAGCGGAACGGATTCAAGCAGACTGAAGCCCGGCGTATCCGCTATCAGCCCGCCTCCGGGTATCCTGATAAGCTCCGCGTGGCGGGTGGTATGCCTTCCGCGCTCGGTCTTTGCCGAGAGACCTCCCGTTTTGAGATCGAGCCCGAGCAGCCTGTTAATGAGCGACGATTTGCCGACTGCGGACTGACCGGCAAACGCCGTCGTGCTGTCCGAGAGGAGCGCCCTCAGCGCATCCATGCCATAGCCCGTCTCCGCCGAAACGGATACGATGTCGTCGACGGCGCCGCGGTACTGCTCCGCTATCGCGCCGGAAGCGCCGCTTTCTCCCCCGTCGCATTTGTTGATCACGATCACGGGACGGACGCCCTGCTTTTTGCAGTAGATCAGGAGCTTATCGCAAAGCTCGAGATCGGGGAGCGGCTCCGTCGCCGCAACGACGATCAGCAGCGTATCTACGTTCGCGAGTGCCGGGCGCAGGAGCTCGTTCTTCCTCGGGAGTATGCTTTGGATATAGCCCTCCGCCTTTTTATCGACGGTGAAAGTCACGTTATCGCCGGGAAGAGGCGTCTCTCCGTTCTTTCTGAAAAGCCCCCTCGCCTTGCAGACGTATGTTTTGTTCCCCTCTGTGAGCACGGTATAAAAGCCGCCGACTCCCTTTATGATCCTTCCCGATTCGGTATCCAAATAAGCCCTCCGTTATTCGAAATTGCGGGTAATGCTCGTGTAAACCATGCCGTTGACGTAAATGATGCAGGTGAACGTGCCCTTCTCCCAATAGCGGCCGGTAAACGGCACCGAAACCGTTCCGCTGCCGTACTCCTGTCTGAACAGGACGATCTCCCCCAGATCGGTAACGACGGTAACGACAACGTCGTTCGATTCGCTGCTCAACGTAAGGTTTTCAGAGAACTCCGCCCTGTACTCGCCGGGATCGTGCCTGAATACGTAGATCTCCGCAAGTATGGCGTTATAGATGATATCCATACCCTCACTCGGGTTCTGATCGACGACCGTACCATCGGGGTGCTCGCCGTAAGCCGTGGAATTATCCGTTATGAATATCCTGTAGTTGTTGATGCCCATATTAAGGAGCGTCCCGACTGCGTCATCCGCTTCCATTCCGGACAGCCCGGGCATCCTTATGGTCTCAACGATCGGTTCCTTGCATACGGTAATCTTAACCATATCGCCCGTCATCACCGTCTCGCCAGGATCGGGGGACTGTTTGATCACGGTACCGACAAGCTGAGGTCCCGCCTCGTAATCGATAACGCTGTCAAGCACAAGCCCTCTTTCGGCAAGCACGGATTTTGCCTCGTCCACGGTCTTTCCGAAAAGATCGGGCACGGCGACGGTCTCCATCCCGAGGCTGATCGTTACCGAAACGACCGTCCCGGGCTTTGCCTTTGTCTTCGCGGCGGGTTCCTGTTCGCATACAGTACCTGCTTCGTACTCATCCGAAGCTTCGTATCCGACTATCTTAATACCGTACCCGCGGTTTTGCGCGTATTCGGTGGCTTTATCCTCCGTAAGTCCAAGCAGCTTCGGCACGCTGTCCTTACCGGCGTTCCCCTTTCCCTGCGAGATGAGGAACATGGCGAGGAATACTCCTATAATGCCGACAACGCAGCCTATTATGGCTATCAGCGGCAGATGCTCTTTCAGCTTGTTTTTCTTTCCGCCGGCGGGATTTGACGACTCCTTCCTGCGCTTGATCCTCGCAAATCTCGAAAGCGGATTCTTGAGCGCGTGCTTAAGGTCCCTCTTCATGTCCTCCGCGTCGGAATAACGGATGGAGCGGTCCTTGTCGGTCGCCCTTTCGACCACGTCGCTCAGCGATATCGGTATCCGGTCGTTCGCCTCATGAAGCGGAACGATATCCTCGTTTACGTGCTTCAGCGCGACCTGAACGGCGTTTTCGCCCGTGAACGGGGGCTTGCCGAGGAGCATCTCGTAAAGCATTACGCCGACGGAGTAGATGTCCGTCTGCATATCGACTTCTTCGCCCTTTGCTTGCTCCGGCGATATGTAGTAAACTGAACCGACCGCTTCCTTGCCGTCATACGTCTTGGTGGCTTTGCCGGCGAATTTGGCTATGCCGAAGTCCGCGAGCTTAATGCCGCCGTCCTCGGTCATCATTATGTTCTGGGGTTTAACGTCCCTGTGGATGAGACCCTTCTTATGCGCGTAGGAGAGTCCGTCGAGAACGTCGCAGATGATGTCGACCGCGTCGCCCGGGGCAAGTGCACCGTTCTGATCCATGTATTCGCGCAGAGTAACGCCGTCCACGTATTCGAGTATGAGATAATGGATATCCCCTTCGCTGCCCATATCGAGAAGCGATACGACGTGCTCGTTCTTGAGCGAGACCATCGCCTGCGCCTCCCTGTTGAGGCGGCGAAGATACTGCGGATCGCTCGAGTACTCGGTCTTTAGCACCTTTACGGCGACGACCTTGCTCTCGTATATGTCCATGCCCTTGTAGACGTCGGCCATTCCGCCGCTGCCCACCTTTTCCATTATCTTGTATCTGCCGTTAAGGAGCTTACCGATCATTTGCGGCACCCTCCGTATTCTCCGCCAGGACGACGGTGATATTGTCGGTGGATCCGTTGTCGAGAGCAAGCCCGGCAAGCTTATCGCAGCAGGCGAGCAGATCGCCCGTCGTGCGGAGTATCATCTCCATCTCGTTCTCCGTGACGGAGCCGCAAAGCCCGTCCGAGCACAGAAGGAGGATATCCCCCTTTTTCCAGCTTTTTACGCCGGCGTCCGCCTTTTCAAAGCGCGAAGTGCCGACCGCCCTTGTTACGAGATTGCGCTGAGGATGCGTCCTTGCCTGGTCCTCGGTGATCAGACCGGCCGAAACGAGCTCCTGCACGTAGGTATGATCCTTCGTTACGCGTCTCAGCTTTCGCCCGTCGAAATGATACAGCCGGCTGTCGCCGATATTGGCGACAGTGTATTTATCCGGCTCGAGGAGCGCCATGACGACTGTCGTGCCCATGCCGGTATAACGGTCGTCCGTCATGGCAAGATCGTATACGGCGCGGTTGGCGTCGTTCATAGCCTGACGGAGCAGGGTTATGCTGCTCGCCCCGCCGGGAGCTCCTTCGATATAATCGACGATCCTTTCTATCGCCTTGCCGCTGGCGACTTCGCCCGCAACGTGACCGCCCATTCCGTCGGCTACTATGACGACGGGTATTTCGCCCTCGCCCGGTATGTAAAACGAATCCTCGTTCTTCTTTCTTTTGCCCGTTTCAGACCGGTATGCGTAGATCATTTTCCTTCCTCCTCCCGGGAAGCAATGTGCTTGTTCCTCAGCTGCCCGCAGGCGCCGTCGATATCCGTGCCGAGCTCGCGCCTGACTGTCGCCGAGATATGCAGCCTTTCGAGCAGCGCGGCGAATTCGGCCGCTCTCCCCCTTGAAACTCCGTTAAGGCTGCGCTCCTTTACGCTGTTGAGCGGGATCAGATTCACGTGGCAGTTGATGCCGCGAAGCAGCTTCGCAAGCTCGCGCGCGTTGTCGTCCGAAGAATTCTCCCCCTCTATCAGCGCATATTCGAATATGACGCGCCTTCCCGTCACGTCCGCATAGTGTTTTGCCGCGGGTATAAGCTCCGAAAGCGAGTAGGCGTTGGCTATCGGCATCGTGCGGCGGCGCATTTCGTCGTTCGGCGCGTGCAGTGAGATGCACAGCGTTACATGCGGAGCGTCGTCCGGCAGAGAAAGTATCCTCGGCACGAGCCCGCAGGTCGACAGCGATATGTTCCTCGGGCTGATGCCGAGTCCGTCCTCCGCAGTCGCCCTCTTCAAAAACCTTACCGTATTATCATAATTATCGAGCGGCTCTCCGCAGCCCATCATAACGATGTTTGTGACCGTACGCTTCCTGCCCTCGTCCGTGGGGATCAGCTTTTCGACGGCGGTGACCTCCGACAGCATCTCCCCCGCGGTGAGATCGCGTACCTTGCCGTTGAGCGTTGAAGCGCAGAACGCACAGCCCATACGGCAGCCGACCTGGCTCGATATGCAGAGCGTTTTGCCGTACGAATAGCTCATAAGAACGCCCTCTACGATATTGCCGTCGTCAAGCTCGTAAAGGAACTTGACGGTATCGTCCTTCCTTGAGCGGCGCGTTTCGATGATCGTCGCCCCGCCGAAGGGGATCGTCTCGAGCTTTGCGCGCAGAGACGCGGGTATGTTGCTCATTTCGGCAGGACGAATGCCGCGCCGCGTCCATGAGAGGATCTGCTTGGCGCGGAATTTCGGCTCGCCGAGCTCGTTCACGAGCGCGGCAAGCTCCTCCGTATCCATCGATGCAAGTTCTTTTTCCATTTAATTATTCCTTATGAGCTTTGCAATAAAAAAGCCTTCCGCCCCGTCGGTATCGGGGAATATCCTGAGCATGCCCGTCCTTCCACTTTCCGTAATGGCTTCGGAAACGGAACCAGTGACGGGCGCCGGCGCGAAACCTTTATGCCCGGCAAGGAAGCCGTTTACGACGTCCTCGTCCTCGCGTGCCGAAAGTGTGCAGGTTGAATAAACGAGCGTCCCGCCCGGTTTGACGTAACGCGAACAGGTCTCAAGTATTTTCGACTGGAGCTTGGCGAGCTCAATCACGCCCTCGAGCGTCCTTCTGTACCTTGCGTCTGGACCGGAGCCGCCGCCCAAGCCGGAGCAGGGCACGTCGCAAAGCACCGCGTCGAAACACGAATCGAATGCGGGGTCGTATTCCGAAGCGTCGCGCACGGAGGCGCAGACGCCCGAAACGCCCATCCTCGAAAGCGTTTTTTCTATCAGCTCTACACGGTGCGAATGGATATCCCACGCCGTGACTGAGCCGTTCCTTTCCATAAGATCGGCAATGTACGCCGTTTTGCCGCCCGGCGCGGCGCATGCGTCGAGCACGCTCATGCCGGGCTTAGGATCCAAACAGCGGCAGGCGAGCATCGCGCTTTCGGACTGGACGGTCATTTCTCCGCTTTTGAAAAGCTCGTCCTCCGTGATATCGCCGTTCACGCCCTTGATCCTGACCGCATCAGGAACTATGCGGCTGATTTCGCAAGGTATGCCGATGGACTCGAAATGAGCTCTGACCGCGTCTGAGGTTTTCGGGAATACCGCCCGAAGCGTTACGCCTTCCGTTTTGGCAAGAAGCAGACTCTCCGCCCTTGCCGCGCCGTACTCGCCGACGTATTCCTCAACTATGAAAGCGGGAAACCCGCTGATTATGCACAGCCTGTCGACGGGATCCGAAGGGAGCGGCGGGAGCTTGCCCGCGTCCCTGTCCCTTATGACGGAGCGAAGCACTCCGTTAACGAAGCCCTTTACGCCGGATTTGCCTATCTCGGCAGTGAGCTTCGCCGCCGAATCGCACGCTGCGTGATCGGGAGTATCCATGAAGAATATCTCCGTCAGCGCAATGCGAAGCACCGTCCTTATGGACGAATGCACCCTGCCCTTCGCGTAGCTGCCGATAATAAAATCGCACCAGCTCATATGCTCGAGCACGGTATAGACCAAAGCGGTCGTTCGTCCGATATCCGTCGGGCGATCGTCCGAACGGTCAAATTCCTCCTTGACGGCAAGATTTGCGTATGCGCCCTCCTGCGTTACGCGCCGGAGTATGTTGTATGCCGCGCGCCTGCCCGTCATAAGCCGAGGACTTTGCCGAGGAGCTTTTTGCCGTTGAGGACCGCTTTGGCGTCCATCCTCTTTCCGCCGGCGAACTGAAGCTCCCTTATCTCGATAAGCCCGTCTGCACATTGCACGAACAAGCCGCGCTTGCCGTCGGCGACAACGCATTCGCCGTACAGCCCGAACGCACCCTTAAGCTCGGGATGCCTTTGAGTCTTATAGATCTTTACCGGCTGCCCGTCCATCGAAGTGAACGCGACCGGCGCGGGATTCATGCCCCTTACGAGATCGTGCACCTTTTTTTCGGGAAGGGAAAAGTCGATACGCGCCATTTCCTTTTTGATCATTCCGCAGCGCGTGGCTTCCTCCTCGTTCTGATGCGTCCTTTCGAGCGTGCCGTCAATGAGCGCGGAAACGGTCTCGTTAAGCAGCTCGGCGCCGATCAAGGAGAGCCTGTCATACAGCTCGCCCGCGGTCTCGTCCTCGCCGATCGCGGTCTCGCGCTTCATGAGTATGTCGCCCGAATCGAGCCCGAGCTCGGTCATCATGGTTGTGACGCCCGTGACCTCTTCGCCGTTTACGACCGCCCACTGTATGGGCGCGGCGCCGCGGTATCTGGGAAGCAGGCTCCCGTGAACGTTGATGCAGCCGAATTCGGGTATGGAGAGATTATCAGCCGAAAGGATCTGCCCGAAGGCGGCGGTGACCATAAGCTCCGGAGCAAACTCCCTTAACGCGGCGACGCCTTCCTCTGCGCGTATCTTCTCGAATTGATAAACGGGAAGCCCGAGCTCGAGCGCGAGCGTCTTTACCGGGGGCATGGCAATGCCGTGGCCGCGGTCGCGCGGGCGGTCGGGCTGAGTGAATACCGCTATTTCATGACCTGCCTCATACAGCATTTTAAGCGACGGCAGGGCAAATTCGGGAGTACCCAGAAAAGCTGTCCTCATCTTATTCCTGAGCCTCTTTATAATCCTCCGGCGTGGGTATGACGAGCCGCTTATAGACCTTGCCGTCGAGATGATCGCACTCGTGCAGCATGGCGCGGGCGAGCAGACCCTCGCCGCGGATCGTGAACTCCTTGCCGTTTCTGTCGAACGCGCGCATCACTGCGACGTTCGGCCTTATTACGTAGCCCTGTTCGTCGGGGAAGGAGAGACAGCCTTCCATGCCGCCCTGCTTGCCGGAGGTCTCTATAATTTCGGGATTGATCGCCTCGATAAGCTGATCGCGATCCTCGCTGCAGTCGATCACGACGACGCGGCGAAGTATGCCGACCTGCGGACCGGCAAGACCGCAGCCGTCCGCCTCGTACATGGTCTCGGCCATGTCGTCGAGCAGCTGCCAAAGCTTTTCATTGAATTCTTTTACGGGTTTTGCGACCTTGTAAAGACAAGCTGCGTCGCCCGTCTGTATCTTCCTTGTAGCCATCTTATCCTCCGTTTCGGAATGACCCTTTGCGTTTAAGCGCAAAAGGGCATAGTATCAGTATTGTAATTCATAGTATTATACCACAAAACTTCCCGGCAATAAAATATATAAGTTAAATATTTCCCATATTTTGCACACATATCCGTTTTGCCGCTCTCCAGGCAAATATTGTTCATGCTAAAAATATTGATAATTCGACAAGAATCCTGTATAATCCACCTAAAAGACAGTTTGACGAAAGGAGAACAGTTTGACTTTGAACGAGTTTTACAGCGACAGTCTGCCCGTCGTACCGCTCAGGAGCATCGTTGCGATGCCCTACGTGGTTTTGAGCTTCGATCTCGGAAGAGCCGCGAATATTGCCGCCGTCGAAGCGGCCGTCAATTCGGACAGCAGGATATTGATCGTTTGTCAGCGCGACCCCCGCGCGGCGGAGATAACCCGCAGGGATCTGTTTGACTACGGCTGCATCTGCCGTATTACCAAGATAATCAAGCTCCCCGAGGGAAATACGCGCGTTTTTGCGGAGGGCGTTTCGCGCGCCCGCATTGGCGAATACGTGCAGGAGTCCCCCTATGCCCGCGCTTGCTATACCGAGCTCGGCGACTACCCCTGCCCCTTTGAGGAGGCTTCGAATCTAAGGCAGATGATATCCCAGAAATTCAGGGATTTTTCATACGGCAACGGAAAGGCTCCCATAAAAACCGTCGTCGATTCCGTAGAGACCATACCCGACGATATCCGTTATACGTACAGCGTAGCCAACATAGTCATGCAGCGGTGCGAGGACCGGCAGACCTTCATCGAGAAGGAGGACCAGTCAGCGCGCTGTCTCGATCTGCTCACCGTAATGTCGCGCGAGGAGGAGTTTGCGAAGCTCTCCCGCAAGATCGAGGACGACGTTAGGAAAGCCATCGACAAGAACCAGAAGGAATATTTCCTGAGGGAACAGATAAAGGCCATCCGCACCGAGCTCGGCGAAAGCGAGCAGACCGAGGCGGACGAATTCCGCGAGAAGCTGAAAAAGAAGCAGCTCCCCGACGAAGTGCGCGAGCGTATTTCCCGGGAAATAGAGCGTTTTTCGACATTGCCCGCGGGCTCTCACGAGATGCCTTCCATGCGCTCGTTCATCGAGTGCGTGCTCGCTCTCCCCTTTTCCGAGACGAGCAGCGACAACCTTGACGTAAAAAACGCGCGCGCCGTGCTTGACAGGGATCATTACGGGCTTGAAAAGGTAAAGGAAAGGATAATCGAGCATCTTGCGGTCGCGCAGCTGACCGGCAAGGTCAACGGGCAGATAATCTGCTTCGTCGGTCCTCCCGGCGTGGGCAAGACCTCCATCTCCTCCTCCATCGCCGAGGCGCTCGGCAGGAAATTCGTCCGCATGAGCCTTGGCGGCATAAAGGACGAGGCTGAGATCCGCGGTCACAGGCGCACGTATATCGGCGCAATGCCCGGCAGAATAATCGCCGCTATGCGTACAGCTGGTACGGTCAATCCCGTGCTGCTGTTCGACGAGATAGACAAGCTCGCGAAGGACTATCAGGGAGATCCCGCCGCCGCTATGCTCGAGGTGCTCGACAGCGCGCAGAATTTCGCCTTCCGCGATCATTTCCTCGAGATGCCTTACGACCTCTCGAAGGTAATGTTCATCACGACCGCAAACAGTCTGTACGATATCCCCGAGCCGCTTCGCGACCGTATGGAGATAATCGAGGTGCCGAGCTACCTCGCCACCGAAAAGGTCGAGATCGCCATGCGCCACCTTATCCCGAAGCAGCTTGAGAAGCACGGACTGAACAAGTCCATGCTGTCCATCCCGGCGCCCATAGTCGCGGACGTCATCTCCGGTTACACGCGGGAAGCCGGCGTGCGCCAGCTTGAAAGGTGCATCGCCTCCATCTGCCGCAAGGCGGCGTGCGATCTCGCTTCCGGGGCAAAACGCATAAGAATGACAAAGGCGAAGCTTCAGGAGTACCTGGGCGTGCCGAAGTATCTTGACGACGAGATCGAAAAGGATCCCGCGGTCGGGCTCGTAAACGGGCTCGCGTGGACTTCCGTCGGCGGCTCCACCATGCAGATAGAGGCCGAAGCCCTGCCAGGCAGCGGTCAAATACAGCTTACAGGCAAGCTCGGCGACGTCATGCAGGAGAGCGCGAAGGCCGCCATCACCTGCATCAGGGCGCACGCAGATAAGCTGGGTATCCCCGCCGACTTCATGAAGAACACCGATATCCATGTCCACGTGCCCGAGGGCGCCGTGCCCAAGGACGGTCCGTCTGCGGGTATCTCGCTGCTTACCGCGGTAACGAGCGCGCTGACGGGCATTCCCGTCAGGGCAAGGCTTGCCATGACCGGCGAGATCACGCTCCGCGGGAGGGTGCTCCCCATCGGCGGTTTGAGGGAAAAGCTGCTTGCCGCCGTACGCGCGGGAGTCAAGGACGTACTGATCCCCGAGGCGAACCGCAAGGATCTCGAGGACGTCCCAAAGGATATCCTCTCCGCGCTCAACATCGTTTACGTGAAGTATGCCGACGAGGTGCTATCGAACGCGCTCGTAAGGCTTCCGTCCGTCAGCGTTTCCCCTGTGCTCCCCGCGGTCAAGGAAAACCCGGTGATACTGCCCAAGGTCGGCAGGAGCGAACCGCCTACGATAAGCGTTTGACAGGAAAAGAGCAATACCCGCGCCGCCCCGGGCGCGGGTTTTATTATGCTCAAAATATATCCAAGTATTTTACTCGGAATTATTGACAATACTATTCGGCGGTGTTAAAATACCATCCGGAAAAAGAAAGTCGGGTATTGAATATGAAGCTATCGACAAAAGGCAGATACGGGATCAAGGCAATGGTGGACATCGCCCTCGTGTACGAAACGGGCGAGCGTCTTTCCGTCAATCAGCTTGCCGAAAAGCAGGGCGTCAGCGTCGCTTATCTCGAGCAGCTCATTGCCGCATTGAAGAAGGCGAAGCTCGTCAGATCCGCACGCGGCGCCGCCGGCGGTTACACCCTCTCCCGTCCCCCGGAGGAGATCTCTGTCGGCGAAGTCCTCCGCGCGCTCGAAGGGACAACCGCGATACTCGACTGCGTCGGCGTCGACGGCTCCGAGAGCTGCTCGAACGCCTGCTCCTGCTCTGCACGGCCGCTCTGGTTAAAGCTTCAGCGGAAGATCGACGACGTGCTGAATACCACCACGATAAAGGATATGGCGGACGATTACATCGTTCAGCTGGAAAGGAATAAAGAATGAAGAGAGTTTATCTTGACAACGCGGCTACCACAAGGCTCATTCCCGAAGTCCTTAACGAAATGATGCCCTACATGACCGAGGTTTACGGCAACCCGTCCAGCCCCCACTATTTCGGACAGCAGTCCCAGATGGCGGTCGACAGGGCAAGGCAGCAGGTGGCTGACGCCATCAACGCCGAAGCAAACGAGATCATATTCATGAGCGGCGGCTCCGAGGCCGATAACACCGCGATCCGCGGCGTTGCGGAGCGTTATGCGAAGAAGGGCCGTCACATAATCACCACGGCAGTCGAGCATCACGCGGTGCTGCACACCTGCCAGATGCTTGAGAAGAACGGCTATGAAGTGACCTATCTTCCCGTCGACGAGTACGGCATGGTGACCGTCGATCAGGTAAGGGAAGCGATCCGTCCCGATACGATACTCGTTTCGATCATGTTCGCGAACAATGAGGTCGGCACGATAATGCCCATACCCGAGATCGGCGAGCTCTGCCATGAGAAGGGCGTCCTCTTCCATACCGACGCCGTACAGGCTGTGGGGCATCTGCCCATCGACGTTAAGGCGATGCACATCGACATGCTCTCCATGTCGGCGCACAAATTCCACGGTCCCAAGGGCACGGGCGCGCTCTACGTCAGGAAGGGCATCGTGCTCCCGCCCCTCATCTACGGCGGCGCGCAGGAGCGCAATCGCCGCGCCGGCACCGAGAACGTTCCCGGAATAGTCGGAATGGGCAAGGCGATCGAGCTTGCCTGCACGGATCTTGACGAGAAGAATCGCAGGATGATGCGTCTTCGCGACAAGCTCATCGAGGAGCTTCCCAAGCGCATCCCCGAGATAAAGCTCAACGGGCATCCCACGAAGAGGCTCCCCAACAACGTCAATTTCTCCATCAAATACATCGAGGGCGAGTCGATACTTCTGATGCTCGACCTCAACGGGATCGCCGCCTCTTCGGGTTCCGCCTGCACGAGCGGTTCGCTCGATCCCAGCCACGTGCTCCTCGCGATGGGTCTGACCCACGAGATAGCTCACGGTTCCGTCCGTATGACGCTCTGCGACGAGACGAGCGAGGATGATATCGATTACGTTTTAGAGGTGCTTCCCAAGGTTGCCGAGAGGCTTCGCAAGATGTCGCCTTTGTATCACGGATAAGGAGGATAATACAATGTACTCAGAAAAAGTTTTGGATCATTTTCAGAATCCCCGCAACATGGGCGAGATCGAGAATTACAACGGCATGGGCATGGTCGGCAACGCCAAGTGCGGCGACATAATGCAGATGTTCATCCGCGTTAACGACGAGGGTATTATCGAGGACGTCGGCTTCAAGACCTTCGGATGCGGCGCCGCCGTCGCGACGAGCTCCATGGCTACCGAGATGATAAAGGGCAAATCCGTTGAGGAGGCGCTCCAGCTCTCCAACGCCGCCGTCGTAGAAGCGCTCGAGGGGCTGCCCCCCGTGAAGATCCACTGCTCCGTGCTCGCGGAGGAGGCCGTTAAGGCAGCCGTCGACGATTACCATAAGAGGATGGCCGAAAAGAAGGCGGCTGAGGAGAACAAGGAATAACCGTTTATGCTTGAATATAAGCAGTTCGATCATCAGGCAATGGCCGAGATAAGGCCATTGCTTGATTTGCAGGAATACCGCTCTTGCGATTACACCGTCGGCGGTATTTATATGTGGAGGGAGTTTTTCCGTCAGGCATACGCCGTAAAGGACGGTATGCTCATCTCGTCGGCGGATTACCTTGACAACGGAGTATGCTTCGGCGTCCCCGTCGGCAGCGGCGACCTCAAGGCGGCGCTCGAGGCCGTTAAAGCGGACTGCGCCGAAAGGAAGCGTCCCCTGCGCTTCTGCTGCGTTACCGAAGAAGGTCTCGCGCAGTTGACTGAGACGCTCGGTCAGCCCTCCAAAACGATCGAATACCGCGATTGGGCGGATTATCTTTACCCGTATGAGAATTTCCTCGGCTATCACGGGAAGAAGCTCGTCACTCCGCGGAACCACTGCAACCGTTTCATGCGGGACTATCCGCAGTACGTTTACCGCGCGATGGACGCCTCCATGATCGGGGAGGCGAAACGGTTCCTTCAGGAGAACGCGCCGTCGTTCGACAAGGCGGCTCCGCTCGCGAAGGAGGAATTCATCCGCGCCGTAGAGGTGCTCGATCACTTCGAGCTCTTCGGTTTCAGCGGGGGGCTGCTCTCGGTCGACGGCAAGACCATCGGCTTGAGCGTCGGCGAAACGATCGGCGACACGCTTTTCGTGCATATAGAAAAGGCGCTTACCGAGTTCAGCGGCGCCTACCCCATGCTTGCGATGCTGTTTGCAAAGCAGAACGCGAGCGAAAAGCTTTTATACATAAACCGCGAGGACGATTCCGGCGACGAGGGCTTGAGACGCTCCAAGACCGAATACCGTCCGTGCTGTCTGATAAAAAAATACGTCGTGTGTTATGAATAAAAAATCGCTCCGGCGCTTCAATCGCCGGAGCTTATTCTTTATCCGTTATTTTCCCGCAGCCCTGTAAATATTCTCGGTATGTTCGATATCGGGAAGGTTGCCGACGCTCGAAACGCTGCCCTCGAAGAATACGCAGACGTGCCCGTCCATTCCGTTACCGCCGATGGAATCCGTGCCGTGCGGCCAGCACTGGATCGAAGCGGCGACCTGCTGTCCGTCGATATCTACGGTGATGGGACGCTTCAGGTAATTGAACTCCTTACCGCAGGTCGCTTTGAATCCGACAAGCTGCTCCTCGTTCTGCGATTCCATTTCGGCATGATTCGTTCCGCCTGTAAAAACGAGCTCGTACGTATTGCCGGTCAGGCAGTCGGTGATAACGTAGCTCCTCCCCACCGCAAGCTTTTCCTTCACGCTCTCCCACGGGACGAGTACGCCCGTCTTTTCAAGCGTGCTTGCGGAATGCCTCGGTCCGGACGGGATATAGACGTCGCTCAGGCTTGCACGAAGCGCGCCCTGCTTGAACAAAAGCTCCAAAGACTCGGCGCCCATCACGCCGTCCACCTGCGAGCTCAGACCCGCCTCACGGCAGTTTTTCTGAAACGCCTTGACCGCCTCTACGGTCATAGATCGGTAAGACCCCGTAGGCTTGAAGTTAAGATAGCCGAGCTCCCTGAGGCGAAGCTGAATACGCACCACCATGGAACCGGTGGCGTCCTTGCCGAACGTGCGCCCCGCCGTGCCGGAAGCGGTGACCGGACAAACGAGCAAAACGAAGGCAAAAGCCGCTATAAGCATTATCGACAGTATCCTTTTCATACTAACAGTATATCACGCACGAAACGATTTGTCACCTTTTTTCGGGAAAAAACTTGTTCTCATGCAGGAAAAGCGAAAAACAGGTGGATTTTTCAGTCCGAAAGTACTATAATATCAGCATAAAGCAAGGAGGCGAACTATGCGCCATATACCCAACATATTAAGCTGTCTGCGCGTGGCGATGGTCATTGCGTTCATTATTCTGTTCATAAAAGGTCAGTATGCGGTCTGCCTCGCACTTTACATCGCGGCGTTCGTTACCGACATTCTCGACGGTTTCCTCGCCAGGAAATTCAACTGGGTCTCTAATTTCGGCAAGCTGGTCGATCCGTTCGCCGATAAATTCATGTTCGTTTCCGCGCTCGCCTGCCTTGTCGCGATCGGCAAATTCCCGTGGTATCTGCTCGTTATCCTTGTTGTTAAGGAGATACTGCTCATCATCGGCGGGCTTATCGTTCTCAAAAAAAGAAAGACGGCGGTATTCGCGGATATGTGGGGCAAGGTCGCGACCTTCCTGATGTTCATGTCCGTAACGCTTACGCTCGTCAATCTCGCATTCAACGAGTTCATCCCCGGGATCGCGCTCATGATACTCTATTTCACCGCAGTCGCGGTCAGCGTGATCTCGTTCTTCCACTATGCTTATCTGGCTGGGTTCATCGGCAAAAAGTACCGCAGCGTCAGCGCATATGAGGAACAGTCCGATAAATAAGCTGTAAACATTTTCGCCCAAACGGAATAGTATTAGAGCAACAAATCTTTTTGGAGGTATCCAATGAAAAGAGTCGTTGCTCTTATTTTATGCGCCGTCATGGCGTCGGCTGTTATGTGCTTCTTCCCCGCCTGTGCGAAGAAGGATACGGGGCTTAAAAAGATAGTCCTTAACGAAGTCACAAGATCGGTATTCTATGCTCCGCTCTACGCGGCGGTATCCCGCGGGTTCTTTGAGGAGGAAGGTCTTGAGCTGGAGATCGTCACCGGCGGCGGCAGCGACGCGAGTATGACCGCGCTGCTTGCGGGCGAAGCCGATTTCGCCCTGATGGGACCCGAGACCGGCGTTTACGTCGTCAACGAGGGAAAGACCGAGCACCCCGTAATAATCGGTCAGCTTACCAAAAGGGACGGCTCGTTCCTTTTGGGGCGCGAAAAGGCTGAGCCGTTCAGCTGGGAGCAGCTTCGCGGAAAGTCCGTGATAGGCGGCAGAGTCGGCGGCATGCCCTATATGACGCTGATGTGGGTGCTGAATAAAAACGGCCTCACCCCCGGAGAGGACGTCGAGGTGATAAGCAATATCCAGTTCAATCTGATGGGCGGCGCGTTCCAGAGCGGCACGGGCGATTACGTAACGCTTTTCGAGCCGACCGCAACGGCTTTTCAGGATAACGGTTCGGGCTATATCGTCGCGAATATCGGGCTTGAATCGGGTGAGGTCCCCTACACCGCGTTCATGACTTCGCCGAAGACCGTAAAAGACGACCCCGAGCTTGTTATGAGCTTCGTCCGGGCGATAGTAAAGGCTCAGAAATGGGTATGGAGCGCAAGCGACAACGAGATCGCGAAGGCGATGCAGCCCTTCTTCCCCGATACCGACATACCGACGCTCGAGACCGTCGCCAAAAGCTACCGCGAGACGGATTCGTGGATGAAGACGCCCGTTATGACCGAAGACGCTTTCCATCGCCTGCTTGAGATAATCGACTTCAACGGTCAGCTTAAAGCGCCCGTCGAATTCAAGGAGCTCGTCGACAACAGCTTTGCGGAAAAGGCGATAAAAGAAGTCGGATAAAAAACATAAAACGGCGCGGAACGAAAATGTTCCGCGCCGTGGATCGATCGGCGAATGGCCGGGAGGACCTTACATCAGCCCCTCTTGATCAAGACCATTACTTATCTTCTTCATAGGCGTAATCATATGCTTCGCCATATCCGAAATCATGAGTCGTTCCGTCTTTGTAGTCGATGCAGATCCTTAATCCCCTGGGCTCCAGATATGTTTTCTGCACTAAGACGGCCCCGTCGGTATCTTGTTCTGCCCTTCTATTGTTTACAGTGACCGTAATGCGGGCGATCCTGTCGAAATCCGGGAAAAACTCGATACCCCTCTCCGTAAAAAACAAAGTAATGTCATAAAGGACGACGGCATACGGATCATAACTGGGTTTCGAACAATACCCGCTTTCCAGGCATTCCTGTGCTATCGGCAGTATTGTCGAGTATTCTGCAAACAGCTTGTCCGCGATCTCTTTAACTTGGGGATCGTTCAGGTCCTGAACTTTCGTCCCGTCTGTTTCCGGTCCCCACATATGAACGACTTTGCCCTGCTTGATGAGGGCGCTGTATTCACCGGATTTAATAGAACCGGGATCGTCGTCTGCATTCAGTCCAACAATATATGGCTCAACGTCCTTCATGTACTTTTCAAGGCTTGCGTCGCTGAATTTTTCCCCCGCGCAGCCTATGAAAAGCAACGCCGTCATTGTTACAAGCGCTAAAGCGCAAAAGCATTTCTTCATTCTGACCTCCTGAATAGTACGAATATGGCTTGTCACGAACCAAAGGCGGTATCAATAAAACGGATCAATGCTGAATTTCGAAATATGCAGAGCATTCATCATATTTATCGTTTCCTGATCAAAAACCAACATTGGAAGATACGTTTCTTCATTACAGTATATTTGCCGACCCGTCATTCGCCCTTCTTATGCCGTTTGGTGATGCTTCTTTTGCCCGAAACGGGGATGCGCGTATTGACCTCTATCTCGCCGAAGCCGTCGTCGGCGGGAGCTTCGCCGTGCTCGATCAGCACCTTTTCCCAATACTCTACAAGCTCCGGCGTGAGCTCAGTCGGCTCCCCGGTGGGATCGAAGGAATACTCCTCCCGTTTGGGAGCGGGCGATTTCTTTTTATAGAGCGGAGCAATGAAGGGTTCCGCCCCTTCCTCCTTTTTCATGCCGCCGCGCGTGATGGTGCGGGAGCGGAACTCATTCCCCCCGTCCTCCATGGCGATGCACTTGCAGCAGTTATCACAGATCTTATTTGGGTCGAGATCGCAGCGGTCGCATTCGCCGCAGTCGTCGCAGACTTTTGTTTCGTCAAGCAGACACATACGCTTTTTTTCCATAAAAAATCTCCCCAACCATGGTACAAATGTTTGCATTATCCGAAAAGATGTGTTATAATGTGTCCGATCCGGATACTGCGCTTATATTATAGCACTTTTTCGGGGCTTTTCAAAGCCTGTAAAAACCTTTTCTGAAACGGAGGCATTATGAGCAAGAACGGCGAAACAAGGCTTGCGGTCTACGATTACATTTACGACCGTATAACGGGCGGCAGCTCCGCTCCCACCGTGCGCGATATCTGCGCCGCGATGAAGCTTAAATCCACCTCGACCGCGCACCTGCACCTGACCAATCTGCAGAAGGAGGGGTATATCGATTTTGACCGCAACCTTCAGCGCACCGTCAGGCTGACGGGGGTCATCCCGCCCAACTCGAAGGCGTTCCGCAAAAACGCCGCCCTTGAGAAGGAAAAGAACAAGCTTGCCGCCGCTTCGTGCCGTCTGCCACTCGTGGGCAAGGTCGCCGCAGGCACGCCGATACTCGCCTTTGACGATTATCAGACGGCTTACTCCATGCCGAAGGAGTTTATCCGCGGCGCCGACGCGAGCGAGACCTTCCTCCTTACCGTTGACGGCGAAAGCATGATCGACGAGGGAATACTCACCGGCGACATGATCATTGTCACCCGTTCCTTCGACGTGCGCGACGGGGATATAATCGTCGCCCGCATAAACGGCGAATCGGCTACCGTCAAGCGCATGTACCGGGAGGGCGGCATGGTGCGTCTCCAGCCGTCCAACGCGAATATGGCGCCCATCATGGTAAAGCCCGAGGATATGGAGATCGTCGGCAAGGTGATCGGGCTGTTCAGATCGTATTGAAAATCAAGAAATGCCAAAGGCACGGGAAGGATGCATCCTATCCCGTGCCTTTTCGTTTTGCGTTATTCTTAAAACTCTATCGAATCGAGCACCGTTTCGACCGCCGTCCTGCCGTGGGAATAGGTGAGCCCGCCCTGTATGTACGCCGTGAAGGGCTCCCTGATCGGCGCATCCGCCGTGAGCTCTATCGAAGCGCCCTGCACGAAAGTGCCCGCCGCCATGATGACCTCGTCCACGTAGCCGGGCATGGCCCAGGGCTCCGGCACGACGAAGCTGTCCACCGGGGAAACGGATTGTATGACGCGGCAGAACTCGATAAGCTGCTCCTTCGTGTTGAAGCGGAGTGCCTGAACGATATCGCTTCTTTCCGCCGTGCTCGAGGGCATGCTCATAAGCCCGAGCTTTTCAAACACAGCGGCAAAGAGCGCCGCCGTCTTGAGCGCCTGGCACACGACGTGCGGGGCGAGGAATATGCCCTGATAAAACGGCATATAGCCGAACGGCCAGCAGCCAGCCTCACGCCCTATGCCGGGCACGGTGACGCGATTGGCGATAACGTCGATAAGCGCCCTTCTGCCGGCAATATAGCCGCCCGTCGGCGCAACGCCGCCGCCGGGGTTTTTGATGAGCGAGCCGACGATCAGGTCCGCGCCGAACGCGGTGGGTTCATCGGTCTGCGTGAACTCGCCGTAGCAGTTGTCGACGAAAATGACACTCTCCGGCGAGAGCTTTTTTATAAGATCGAACGCGGGCTTCATCTCCGCGGGAAGGAGCGAATTTCTCCACGCGTACCCGCGGGAGCGCTGGAAATAGACGAGCCTCGGCTTATCGATAAGCTCCTTCTCAAGCGCCTCGAGATCGATCCTGCCGCACTCGTCAAGCTCCGTCTCTCGGTAGATCACGCCGAATTCCTTTAAGGAGCCTGGCGCGTTGCCCTCTATACCGATCGCCTCGAGCATTGTATCGTACGGTCTTCCCGCGGCGGAAAGCATAACGTCGCCGGGGCGCAGGAGCCCCGCGAGCGCCATGAATATCGTGTGCGTGCCGGAGGAAAGCTGCGGCACGACGAGCGCCGCCTCCGTCTGCATGACCTCCGCAAATATGCGGTCGAGGGTATCCCTGCCCTCGTCGTCGTAACCGTAGCCGGAGGTGGGGTTGAAATGCCTTGCGGCGACTTTGTTATTGCGGAACGCCTCGAGCACTCGCTTCTGACAGACGAGCTCGACCTCCTCCATCCTCTTGAAAACGGGGGCGAGCGAAGCCTCCGCCTCGTTAATAAGCGCGGAATACTTACTCATTCGCCTTGTTCTCCTTATCCAAAAGCACCGGCGATTCGGGCGTTACGGTGGAGATGGCGTGCTTATAGATGAGCATCTGCTTCCCCGCCGCCTCGACCAGCACGGCGTAATTATCAAAGCTTATAACGCGCGCTCCATTGATCAGATACCCGTTCGTGACGTAGATCGCAACGGGAACGTTCGCCTTGCGGGCGGCGTTCAGGAACGCGTCCTGGATATTAGGTCTTGTCTGTTCGTTCAATTCTGTCCCTCTCCTCTTTGAAATAGGTTATTATCGCTTGATGAAGCTCCGCCCTGTCCGCGAAAACGTCCGCGTCGAACCAGCGGATCCTTTTATCCCTTTTGAACCAGGCGATCTGGCGTTTGGCGAACCTTCGGGTCTCCCGTTTTATTATCTCAACGGTCTCGTCATACGTCGCTTCGCCCTCGAAATAAGCGATGAACTGCCTGTAGCCTATCGCCTGGAGCGCAAGCTTCGGCTTTTTGCCCGAGGCGAGCCACAGCGACTTCGCCTCCTCCTCTAACCCGTTCGAGAGCATTATTTCGACCCGCTTGTTGATCCTGTCGTAGAGGCGGGATCTTTCCATCGTGATGCCGGCGATCACCGGCTCGAAGCCGATCTCCCTTTCCCTGTCGTTAAGGAAATCGCCGCCGTGATCGGTAAGGCTTTTGCCCGTCAGCTCATATACCTCGAGCGCGCGTACGATCCTCTTGATATCGTTCGGATGGAGCCTTTCGGCGGATACGGGGTCCGCCTCCCTAAGCCTTTCATAAAGGCAGCCGGGCGAACTCGCCTCCTCATTTGCAAGGCGTTCGCGAAGCTCCCGGTCGGGCAGTACCTCTGTAAAATCCAGGGGATACAGCAGGGAGTTTAAGTAAAGCCCCGTGCCCCCCGCGACGATCGGCGTTTTGCCCCTTGAAGAGATATCGTCGATGCATTTCGCCGCATCCGAAGCGAAGCGGGCGACGTTATAATCCTCTTCAAACCGATCGACGACGTCGATCATGTGATGGGGAACGCCCCGTTTCTCCTCCTCGGTGGGCTTTGCGGAGCCCTTGTCGAGTCCGCGGTAGATCTGTATCGAGTCCGCTGAAACGACCTCCCCGTCAAGCGCCAGAGCGGCAGATACCGCCGCGTCCGTCTTGCCGCAGGCGGTCGGACCGACGATGAAGAATACCGTGTTCTTTGCCATCAGGTGATCCTCTTGAACAACTTCTCGAAATCGCGCCTTGAAAAGCTCACCATAACGGGTCTTCCGTGCGGGCAGGTCAGGGGCGTGGAGCCGTCCGCATAGTGGCTCAGTATCTCCTCTATGCCGCGCTTGTCGAGCATCTGCCCGCCCTTTATCGCCTGCTTGCAGGAGGAGCGTATGAGCGCGCTCCTTAACAGGTCAAGCTCTTTTACTGAGCCCTGACGCTTTATTATCGCCGTCATATCGTGTATGAGCCTTTCGACGGAGCCGGTCTTCATGCCCGTGGGCACGGCGTGTACGCTGACCGAGGAAGCGCCGAACTCCTCTATCTCGAAGCCGAGCTCGCGAAACCTTTCGATATTGTCCATCAGCACGGCGAATTCCGTGGGCGAAAGCGTTACGACCTTTGACGAGAGCAGAAGCTGCGACTCGAAGCGAAGCTCGTCCCTTATGAGCTTTTCGTAGATTATCCGCTCGTGCGCGGCATGCTGATCGATGACGAACACCGATTCGCCCTGTTCGACGATAATGTAGGTGTCGAACGCGACTCCCACGATGGAATAGGGGCTTAGATCGAACTCGATCGGCTCGGTCTTCTCCTCGGGCTTTTCCTCCTTCGGGAAGAGGTAATGCAGCACGCCGTTCACGTCGCTTACCTCCGCCGCGGGCGCGGATGATGCGCTGTCCCTGACGAAAAGCGGCTCGGGCTCCGCGGGCGCGAAGGTCACGGGCGCACGCTCCGTCTCCGGCGCGGGAACGATGTTTTCCGTCTCCTCCGCCCTCTCGGTTCTGTCGTTATGGAAAATGCCGTACAGCTCCTCCGGCTTTGCTTCGTCGTTCTCCGACGGAGCTTCATACGTTGCCCTGCTCTCAAGCGCCTGACGCACCGCCATGTAAACGGCGGACGCGATACGCTCCTCGTCGCGGAAGCGGACGGTGAGCTTGTTGGGGTGCACGTTTACGTCCACCTCGCGCGGGGAGATCCTTATATGGAGCGCCAGGAACGGGAAACGACCGACCATCAGGCGGGTGTTGTACGCCCTCTGCGCGGCGAAGCTGAGTTGCTGGGAACGGATATAGCGTCCGTTTACGAATATGCTCTGCTGCACGCGCGTGCTCTTTGCAAGGTACTCGTCGCCGCAGTAGCCGTCGATAAGAACGTAGCCGTCGTCGAAATGCACTGGCTTTATATGCTCCGCGGTTTCCGACCCGTAAACGCATATAATGGCGTTTTCGAGCGAGCCGTCGCCCGCGCTGTGATAGACCGGCTTGCCGTTGTTTATGAATTTGAACGAAACGTTCGTGTCGCCGAGTATGAGCCTCAATACGTAATCGCCCACGGCGGCGGCTTCACCGCGCGGGGTCTTTAAGAACTTGAGCCTTGCGGGAACGTTGTAAAACAGCTCCCTGACCTCAATGCTCGTGCCCTTGGGACAGCCGCAGGGCAGATATTCCTTTACGCTGCCGCCTTCGATCGAGATGAGCGTTCCCGCCTCTTCCTCCTCGGTATGGGTACGCATGGCGACCTTTGAAACTGCGGCGATGGAAGCGAGCGCCTCGCCCCTGAAGCCGAGCGTTTCGATCCCGTCGAGACCCTCGACGGAATGGAGCTTGCTCGTCGCATGGCGCAGGAACGCCGTTTTTACGTCCTCGCTCGTGATACCGGAGCCGTTGTCGGTAACGCGGATGTATTCCGCGCCTCCCTCCTTGATCTCGACGGTGACGGAATTCGCGCCTGCGTCGAGCGAATTCTCGACCAGTTCCTTTACTACCGACGCAGGTCTTTCGACGACCTCGCCCGCGGCGATCTTGTTGGCGAGCTGAGGCTCAAGCACCTCTATCCTTCTGACTTTCATAATTTTGCCCTCGTGCTGAGTTCATACAGCTTGCTCATCGCCTCCATCGGCGTGAGCCTGTTGACGTCCATGTTCCTCAATTCTGCGATGATGTCCTTCTCGTCCGTGGAGCCGAGAAGATTCATCTGCTCCGCAAGAGTGTCCCTTACGCGGGAGGCGGCGTTGTTTATATCAGAATCCTCGAGCTGCTTCAATATCTCCTTCGCCCTTTCGATAAGGCTGTACGGCAGCCCCGCGAGCCTTGCGACCTGTATGCCGAAGCTCTTGTCCGCTCCGCCACGCATTATCCGGCGCAGGAATATGATATCGTCGCCGTGCTCCTTGACGGTGATGCGGTAATTCTTTACGCCGTCGAGTTTGCCTTCAAGCTCCGTCAGCTCGTGATAATGGGTCGCGAAGAGCGCCTTCGCGCCGCATTTATGCTTGTCGGAGATATGCTCTACTACCGCCCATGCGATGCTCAAGCCGTCGAAGGTGGAGGTCCCGCGCCCGATCTCGTCGATAATGAGCAGGCTCTTGGACGTGGCGTTGTTTAATATGTTCGCCATCTCCGCCATCTCCACCATGAAAGTGGACTGACCGGTGGAAAGGCTGTCGGACGCGCCGACCCTTGTGAATATCTTATCCGTTATGGGTATGCTCGCCTGCTTTGCGGGAACGAACGAGCCCATGTGCGCCATCAACGTAATCAGCGCGACCTGGCGCATATAGGTGCTCTTGCCCGCCATATTGGGACCTGTGAGTATGATTATGCGGTCATCCTTATCGTCAAGCTCCGCAGAGTTGGGTATGAACTGATCCTTTACGCTCTTCTCAACGACGGGATGGCGCCCGTCCGTGATCTTCAGCCTGCCGCCCTTTGTGATCCTGGGGCGTACGTAGCCGTTGTCCGCCGCCGCCTCGGCAAGCGCGGCGCAGCAGTCGAGCTCGCTCACGGCGGAGGAATCCGCCTTTAGCCTGTCGATGCAGTCCAGAAGCATGCCGCGGATCCTTGTGAATATCTCATACTCGAGGCTAATGCACTTCTCCTCGGCGCCCAATATCTTTTCCTCAAGCTCCTTGAGCTCGGGCGTAACGTAGCGTTCCGCGTTGGCAAGGGTCTGCTTGCGCTGGTAATCAAGCGGAACGAGCTGCTTATACGAATTGGTGACCTCGATATAATAGCCGAACACGCGGTTGTAGCCGACCTTGAGCTTGCTTATGCCGGTGCGTTCACGCTCGCGGTTCTCAAGCTCCGAAAGGGTGCTCCTGCCGCCGTGCGAAAGGGAGCGGAGCTCGTCCACCTCCTTGTCGAAGCCGGCGCGGATGATGCCGCCGTCCTTTACGGAGAGCGGGGGCTCGTCCACTATCGCTTTTTCAAGCATGAGGCGGATATCCTCCATGGGGTCTATCCTTGCCTGAAGTTCGGCAAGGGGCGCGCAGTCGCTGAGCGCGGCGAGCAGTTTCTTGAGCGGCGGGAGCTTTGCGAGCGTCTTCCTGAGCGCGTCGCAGTCCCTTGCGTTGACGGTTCCGTACGCAATGCGGCTCAGGAGCCTTTCGATATCGTACACGCCGTCGAGCGCTTCGCGTATGCTTGCCCGCTCCCTTGCGTGGGAGAAAAGCGACTCGACCTCGTCAAGGCGCGCTTCGATCTTCTCATGCGACTGTAGAGGAAGGTCTATCCAGCTTTTAAGCAGTCTTGCGCCCATTGACGTCCTCGTTTTATCGAGCACGCCGAGCAGCGTGTTCTTCCTGTTTCCGTCCGCCCTTAAGGGCTGTGTGAGCTCAAGGTTGCGCCTTGTCGCCGCGTCGATGCCCATGTACTCGCTCGGGAGCACGGGCGTGATCTTAAGTATATGCGTGAGAGCGTTTTTCTGGGTATCCTCAAGGTAGCGCATGAGCGCTCCCGCGGAGGCGGCCGCCATCGACCTGTCAGCGATACCGTAGCCGGAGAGCGTATTTACGCCGAAATGATCCTCAAGTATCCTTTGCGCCCTATCAGCGTCGTAGAATTTCTGTTCCTTCTTCTCGATATAGTAACGCGCACAGATCTGTTTTATCAGCGCCTCGCGGGTGAACAGGAACTCGTTTGCGATTATTTCCCGCGGCTCTATCCTCGCAAGCTCGTCGATCAGCCTTTGGGAAGCCCTGTCGCCGATAAGCTCGGCGGTATAGAAATCGCCCGTGGACACGTCGCAGTAGGCAAGCTCGAAAACGCCGCTTGCTGCGAATATCGACATTATGTAATTGTTCGCGTTATCGGGAAGCATCTGCTCCTCTATAACGGTGCCGGGAGTGATGACCCTTATAACGTCGCGCTCGACAAGTCCCTTTGCAAGCGCCGGATCCTCAAGCTGCTCGCATATGGCGACCTTGTAGCCCTTTTCGATGAGTCTGTTGATATAGCTGTTTACGGAATGATACGGCACGCCGCACATCGGGGCGCGCTCCTTAAGCCCGCAGTCGCGCCCGGTGAGGACTATCTCCAGCTCCTTCGACGCGGTAAGCGCGTCGTCAAAGAACATCTCATAGAAATCGCCAAGGCGGAAAAACAGCAGGCAGTCGCTGTATTTTTCCTTCAGCTCAAGATATTGCTGCATCATCGGTGTGAGCGTTGCCATAATAATACCTTTCCCGGATCAGTCGATGATCTCCCCTACTATCGAATTGAATCGGGTCCCCGTGACCCTTACCTTGTAATACTTGCCGATCATGGACTCGTCGCCCTTTACGTAAACCATCTTAAGGCTCGGGAGCTTGCCGAACATCATCGGTTCGCCGCGCAGATCGCGCCCCTCGATGAGTATCTCGCCCTCCATGCCCATGTATTTGTCGTTTGCGCCGACCGCCGTTTCCGCGATCACCGCATTAAGCCGCTTAAGCCTTTCCTTCTTGACCTCCTCGGGTATCTGCCCGTCCATTCGCGCGGCGACGGTGCCCTCGCGCACGGAATAAGCGAAGGAATACGCCGCGGAGAAACCGACCTCCCGGACGAGAGAAAGGGTATCCTCAAGATCCTCCTCCGTTTCCGTGGGAAAGCCGACGATTATATCGGTGGTGATCTCGACGCCGGGCACGTTCTCGCGAAGGTCCCTAACAAGGTCGAGGTAATGCTCCCTTGTATAGCGGCGGTTCATGAGCTTCAATATCCTGTTGCTGCCGGACTGTACGGGCAGGTGGATATGCTCGCAGACCTTATCGCACTCCGCCATGGCCATCACGAGCTCATGCGAGAGATCCTTCGGATGCGAGGTCATGAAGCGAAGACGCTTCAGGCCCTCCACCTCGTTGACCATCCTCAAAAGCTCCGGGAATCTAATCCCGTTATCGTTATACGAATTGACGTTCTGGCCGAGGAGCGTGACCTCCGTATAGCCTTCATCATTAACGACGCGGCGGACTTCCTCAACTATGTCCTGCGCGCGGCGGGAACGCTCGCGCCCGCGGACGTAAGGCACTATGCAGTACGAGCAGAAATTGTTGCACCCGTACATTATGTTCACGAAAGTGGAGAAGCCCTCGCAGCGCTTGACGGGCAGTCCCTCGGCGATCTCACCCTCCGTGTCCTTTATCTCGAACACCCTGCCGCCGTCCATTACCCTCTCAACGAGCTGCGGGAAAATATGCAGCTCGTTCGTGCCGAATATCATATCGACGAACGGGAAGCGGGCGGCAAGCTTTTTGGCGACCTCCTTCTGCTGCATCATGCAGCCGCATACGCCGAGTATGAGGGAAGGATTCTCCGCCTTTATTTCCTTTATAAAGCCGACATTGCCGAAGGTGCGCTTTTCGGCATGCTCCCTTATGCAGCAGGTATTGAAAAGTATTAGATCCGCCTTTGTGCGGTCGTCGGTACGGGTATAGCCCATCGCCTCCAGCATGCCGGCGAGCTTTTCCGAATCATGCTCGTTCATCTGGCAGCCGTAGGTCTCTATGAAATAATTGGGCTTTGCTCTGCCGAGCCTCTCCCTTATGCGGCCGATAGCGGCATAAGCCTCGTCAATTGTCTTTTTGTCAACGAATTTGGGATCCATCGGAACCTCCACACATAATAAGTCATGGTAATTATACTACAAAAAAGCTCTTCTTTCAATATGACGCGGACTTTCCCGGAATAAAAAGCTTGAAAAGATCTCAAGCTTTGGTATAATATGCTTATACTTTCAAAGGAGTGTTTTTTAATGTTGAACAAAAAGAGCCTTTTCGGGCTGATCGCCCTTACGTTGATCGTTATTATGGCTGCGGGGATGCTCTCCGGATGCAAGCTCGACGGCGGCAACCAGGAATCGGCAGCTACCGAGCCGCCCGTGCCGACCGTAGATCCCGCTGAAATAGCCTCTACAAAGGTCGTTATGAGCTCCAAGCATTTCGACCTCACGCTCTATGACGTAGGTCAGGCCATCCAGAACGGTCAGTACTATCTTCGCCTGATGTACGGTCTTATCACTGCCGAACAGTTTTACGATTCGGTGATCAAGGATCTTTCCAGCTACCTTTATATCGTTAACGCGGCTGTTGACGACGGTTTTGAGCTCACGCAGGATGAACTCGACGAGATAGACCGCACCATAGCCGATCAGCTTGAACAGGTCCTTCTCAAGTATGAAGAGGACGTTGCCGAAGACGTCGAAGACAAGCGCGCTCAGGCAAAGGCGAATCTTGAAGCCGACCTTGCCTCTGACGGACTCGATTTCGATTCGTTCATACAGCTTGCCACCAATAATATGCGGATGAGCAAGATAGCTTCCAAATACTATGAACATATCAACGATACCGTTGAGGTGACGGATCAGGAGATCGGCGATTACCTTTTCACCAATCGTGCGGAGGATTCAAAGGCGACCGTATCGGAATTCGTTTCGAAGTTCTCCGAATACTGCAACGGGAACGGCGCGTATCCCACCTATATCGTCGCGGACTGCTTCTCGGTCAATCATATCGCGCTCATGTACGAGACCGAGTCCGACGATGAAGGCAACGTGACCTATCTTACCGAAAGCCGCGCCGACGACGAGTTCAAGATCGAGCAGCGTCTTGACGAGATCGAAGACTTTGACGGGTTCATGGCCCTCGAGGAGGAGTACGGCGAGGATCCCGGCATGGATAACGAGCTCAATCGCGAGAACGGCTACATTATCCATCCCGACCTTATTTCCGAATACTACGACGGTTTTGTGTACGCAGCGATGAACCTTCACGAAGGCGAGTGGGAGCCGGAAGCCGATCCAGATGCCGAGACTCCCCCCTCCAAGCCCGCGCTCGAATTCTTCAAGCTCAAGGACGGCACCAAGGTCGTTAAGGTGCGGACGCAGCCCGGCGTGCATTACATCATCGTGAACAAGGAGTTTAAGAAGGGCGTCGTCGAATACGAAAAGGGTGATGCTGTATGGACCTCCTGGAAGAATTCCATTGCCGAAAAGAAGCTCGACAGCGTATATGAGGAGCTCATGGCGACCTGGAAGGAGAAATACGAGATCGCGGTCGACGCCGATTCCATAAAGGCAAAATTCCCCATTGATTCCGAAAAGAAATAACTTTATCAAAAATGATCGCTTGAAACGCCCCGCGATAACGATCAAATGATAAACAAAAAAACCGAGGATGGATCGCCATCCTCGGTTTTATTATCGATTTATTCCCGGTTGAAAAACCGAATTATCGGAGTCCCTTGCGGGATCATTCCTCGGTCTTTTCCTCAACCTTCTCCTCTACCTTTTCCTCTGCATTCTCTGCCTCGGCAGCGATCGCGGAAAGACCGCCGAAGAGGTTGGCAAGGGAAGTGGTGGAAGACTGTACGGGAGGAAGCTCGTAATCGGCGTCCTCACGACGGCGCCTCTCGGGACGGGGCTCGCCGGTGCGCTCACGGCGCTTTTCCTCGCGCTGCTGAGCCTGCTGCTGGCGATTCTGCTCCTCCTGGGCACGCTTCTCGGCGCGCTCCTGGCGCTCGCGGTTGCGCTCCTCGCGCTCCTTGGCGATCTCCTCAGCGATCTCGGGGTTCTCCTCAAGGATGACTTCCTTGCGGGAGAGGGAGATGCGGCGCTGCTCGGGATTGACCTCGAGGACCTTGCAGCGTACGATGTCGCCAACATGGAGCTCGTCCTCGACCTTGGTCACGCGGCGGGGACCGACCTGGGAAATATGGATCAGACCGTCGATCGTGGGCTCAAGCGCTACGAATGCGCCGAAGGTGACGATGCGGACGACCTTGCCTTCTACGATGGAACCGACGGGATACTTCTCGCCCGCCATGGTCCAGGGCTTGGGCTGGAGCTGCTTGTAGCCAAGAGAGATTCTCTGCTTCTCGGGATCGACGTTGAGGATAAGCACCTCGATCTCCTGACCTACCTTGAAGACTTCGTTGACGTGCTTTACACGACCCCAAGCGGCGTCGGTCACGTGAACGAGGCCGTCGATACCGCCGATGTCTACGAAGGCGCCGAAATCGGCAAGGCGGCGGACGATGCCCTTTACCTTGGAGCCGACTTCAAGCTCTGCCCACTTCTGGCGCTTGGCTTCCTCCGCCTCGGCAACGAGGACCGCCTTGCGGGAAGCGACGACGCGCTTGCGCTGCTTGTCGACCTCGATGATCTTGACCTTCATGGTCTGACCGACGAACTCATCAAGCTTTTCGATGTACTTGGTGGATACCTGGGAAGCGGGGATGAATGCCCTGATGCCGTCGATGGTGGCGATCAGACCGCCCTTAACGACCTCTTTACCGACAGCCTCGACGACTTTGCCTTCGGACTCGGCGTCGGTAGAGAACTGTTCCCAAACCTTCTTGCTCTCAACATTCTTGCGGGAGAGCAGGACGTTGCCTTCACCATCGTTGACCTTGAGAACCTCGACCTCGATCTCGTCCCCTTCCTTAACAACGGAAGCAGGATCAACTTCGGGATCGCTGGAAAACTCATCGCGAGGAATGAAGCCGTCAGACTTATATCCAATGTTAACACAAACCTCGCCATCGACAATCTGAACGACGGTACCGGTAAGGATCTGTCCGTTATGGATGCGTCTCAGCGTCTTTTCGAATGCTTCTTCGAAGGTGGTCTCGCCCTCCTCAACGACGGGCTCTTCAGCAGCGGCCTCAACAACAGGCGCTGCGGTTTCTGTGACCTCTGCGGCCACGGTCTCAGTGTTTTCGGCTACAGTTTCTACGTTAGCCTTATCCATTTCGCTCATTCTTGTAATAACCTCCCTAATCAGCGAATCCGGTGTCGATGCACCGGCAACAACTCCTAGTATTATACCATTTATCTTTGAAATATCAATAGGGAATTCATTTATATTTGCAATTCTTTTTACTTTTTTGCACCTTTTTGAGCAGATATCCGCCAGTTTTTGAGTGTTCGAGCTGTGATGGTCGCCCAAAACAAGCATCACGTCGCACTCGGAGCTTAATTGGTCGGCCTCCTTTTGCCTTTCCTCCGTGGTGTTGCATACGGTGTTGAAGACCTTTCCGCCGGGAAACAGCTCCTCAAAACGCGCCTTTATCGCCTTGAACGAAGCAAGATCGAAAGTCGTCTGCGAGACGAGGCAGAGCCTATCCTCCGCGCCGAGCTCATCATAGATCTTATCCACGTCCTCCGCCGAGCGGACGAACAGCGCGCTTCCCATGCAGCAGCCGTTGATACCGACTACCTCGGGATGCACGGGATCGCCGGAAATGACGATGCGATACCCCGACTGCCAATGCTTTGTGACTATATCGTGTATCTTCATCACGAAGGGACAGGTGCAGTCGATCACGGGAACGCCCTTTTTTTCGCATTCGGCATAAACGGACGGAGGCACTCCGTGCGATCTTATAACGAGAGTGCCGCCCTCCGGCAGCTCGTCGATCGAAGAAATGGAGTACACTCCCTCCTTCTCAAGCTCGTCGACGACCTCCCTGTTATGTATGAGCTCGCCGAGGGTATAGACCCTTCCCCGCTCCTTCGCGGCGCCGGTCGCCATATCGACCGCACGCCTTACGCCAAAGCAGAAGCCCATGTTTTTGGCAAGTCTCAGCTGCATTTTTCCTCCAACTCCCTTTTGAGCGTTTCAAGCGTGTTCCTCAGGCGCTGAGTGAACAGCAGCTCATTCTCCCTGCGGGAAGCCTGCATGGCGGAATCCTTCGCATAGAGGGGTTCGCCGACCATAAGGCGGGGACGCTTGCCCTTCCTGTACGAATCGTTGGCAAGATAAATGGGCACTACGGGCGCGCCGGAACGCATGGCGATGAACGCCGTGCCGTGCTCGAATTCGTCCATCCTGTCGGCGACCATCCTTCGCCCCTCAGGGAAAATACCGAAGACCTTGCCTTTGTCGAGCAGTCTGAAGGCGTTCTTGAGCGATTTGATATCGGCGGTTCCCCTGTCCACGGGGAATACCAGCAGGGATTTGAACAGGAGCCTGCCGATGGGTTTCTCAAATACTTCCTTCTTTGCCATGAAGTGGATTATCCTCGGCGAAACGATAGCGAGAATAAGAGGATCCGTCATTGCGATATGGTTGCAGATATAGATAGCCTTTCCTTTGATGCCGAGCGACTTCCTGCTGCCGTACACCTTGGGACGGAAAATGAGCCAGAGTATGGGCTTCATCAGATAAAGAAACAGATAAAACATGGACGTTTATCACTTTCCCGGTCAATGACCGAATGTATTTCAGGCTTTGATATAACGCATTACGGCGTCGATCGACTCCTCGATGGTCATATAAGTGGTATCGATGAGTATCGCGTCGGGAGCTTTTTTGAGCGGCATGCAGTCGCGCCCGGAGTCGCGCTTGTCGCGCTCCGCCATTTCAACGAGCAGCTCGTTGAACGTCATATCCCCAAGCTGACCCTTCTCCATGAGCTCCTTATACCTGCGATAGGTACGCGCGTCGGGCGAGGCGGTCACGAAGAATTTGTACTCCGCGTTCGGGAGCACGTAGCTGCAGATATCTCGCCCGTCCATCGTGAGGGAGGTATCCAGCGCGAGCTTCTGCTGAAGCTCGACCATTTTGAACCTTACCTCGGGTATGGCGCTGACCTTCGACGCGGCGTTCGATACCTCCTGCGTCCTTATGAGACCGGAGACGTCCTCGCCGTCAAGAAATACGTGCTGTGCGCCGTCGATAAAGCCGAGCGCGACCGATGTATCGGGAAGTATCGGAACGACCTTCTCAGCACAGTCGGAGGGGATGCCGAGGCGGATCGTCTTCAAGCCGATCGCCCTGTACATAGCGCCGGTGTCGACGTAAACTATGCCGAGCCTCTTTGCCACGCCTTTGGCGACCGTGCTCTTGCCCGCGCCGGCGGGACCGTCGATCGCAACAGAAAACACCTTTTTACCCATGATCATCACATATCCTTTCCGTTATTCCGCAGCCGCCGCCTTGCCTGCCGCGGCGCCGGTGGAATAAGCTATCTGCAGATTGAATCCGCCCGTATAGGCGTCGACGTCAATCATCTCGCCCGCGAAATACAGCCCCGGGACGAGCTTCGACTCCATCGTTTTAGGGGAGATCTCCTTCACGCTGACCCCGCCCCTTGTGATTATCGCTTCCTCTATCGGGGATGCTTTTTTGACCGTCAGCGGTATCGCTTTAAGCGCTGCGACGAGCTTCTTCCGCTCCGCTTTTGTGAAGGTATCGGTGGTCTTTTCGGGATCGATCCCGGCGATCATAAGCACGATCGGCACCATCCTTGAGGGCAGCAGCCCCATGACGGCGTTCTTCATCTGCTTGTGCTTATTCGTTTCGAGATCGCGCAGTACTCGCGCTTCGAGCGTCTTTTCGTCGAGCGCGGGCTTCATGTCTATGAAAAGGGTTGCCCCCGCCGGATCGTCCGCTATGCGCGTGCTTGCGCTCAGTACGAGCGGTCCGCTCACGCCGGTGTGCGTAAAGAGCATTTCACCGAGCTCCGAATAGACCTTGGCGCCGTCCTTTACCGCGGTGAGCGTTACGTTTTTGAGCGAAAGCCCCGCGAGCTCCCCGGGCCATGTCTCTTCCGTCACGAGCGAAATGAGGGACGGCTTGAGCTCCGTAACGGTGTGCCCGAAGCCCCGTGCAAAGCCGAATCCGTCGCCCGTAGAGCCGGTGGAGGGGTAGCTCAGCCCGCCGGTCGCGATAATAACGGCGTCGAAACGGCGGATCCCGCCGTCCCAAAGCTCAAGAAGGAACTCCTCCCCCTCCTTTTTGACGGAGCGTATCCTTGTGTTAAGATTGATCACCGCGCCCTTATCGCGGGTGAATTTGACGAGCGCTTTAAGCACGTCGCTCGATTTATCGCTCAACGGGAACACCCTGCCGCCGCGCTCCACCTTTGTGGGAACGCCCTGCGACTCGATGACGTCGATTATGTCGTTATTGAAAAAACCGCCGAACGCGCTGTAAAGGAAGCGCGGATTTCTCGGGATGTTCTGCATGAATTCATCCATCGGCGCAATATTGGTTATATTGCATCTGCCCTTTCCTGTAAGAAAGAGCTTTTTGCCCGCCTTTTCGTTGCGGTCGAAGACCTCAACGAGCGTATGCTCCGTTTTGGCGAACGCGGCGGCGACCATTCCGGCGGGTCCTGCGCCTATTACTGCAATGCGTTTCATCCGATCCCGTCCCTTTCAAACAGCTTTTTGACTGTGCCAAGCTTCGCTTTATCCGTTATATCGTACGTCAGCGGAGTTATTACAACGTATCCGTCGCGCATCAGTTTCTCGTCCGTATCGTCGTCCTCGCGGCATTCTGTGAGCTTGCCGGGCCGAACGTAATATGCGATCCGACCGTCCTCCATCCTCTCGTCGAACCTCAGCTCGTACTTTTGGAGAGCGAGCCCCGCCGCCCGGACGCCCCTGTATTCCTCCCTTACAGTGGACGGAATGTTGACGCTGAGCATGCCGGGACCAAAGTCGAAGAAGCGCATCAGATCGGGCAGAACGTCGGCAAAATACGCGGCGGCGTCATCCATATGCTCGGTGGTAAAGGTGTCTTTCGCGACGGCTATCGCGGGTTTGTCGATCATCAAGCCCTCGATCGCTGCCGAAATGGTGCCGGAATACACGGCGTCGGATCCGAGATTCGGCGCGTCGTTGATGCCGGAAACTATCAAGTCGGGATCGAAATCGAGGTTGCCAACAGCGAGCCTTACGCAGTCGGACGGAGTGCCGTCGATCGCGTACGCCCTTACCGAGGGCAGCTTCTTAAGCGCCGTTTTCCTTGCGTGAAGAGGTCTGCGAAGCGTCAGACCGTGGCTGACGCAGCTCATGTTCTCCTCCGGAGCGGCGACCAAAAGCTCATGCCCTTTTTTGAAAAGCGCATGCGCGAGCTCGATTATGCCGACTGCGTTTATGCCGTCGTCGTTCGTGATGAGTATCTTCATTCTTTCACCCATAATTATCTATTTTATTATTATAGCAAAAAAAGCGAGGTTCTTCAACAACAAAAAAATGCCGCCCTTCCTGAGCGGCAATATAAGCATGAACTTTACAGGTTTTCGGTGAGATCCTCGACGTAGAGCGTCCTGACGCCGTTCGTATCCGCGGGAGCAGGCTTGACTTCGGCGGGCTTCTCCTCCGGTTTTTCGGCGGGAGCGGGCTCCTGCTTCTTGTCCCTGTTCTCGAAGAACTTCATCGCGACCTGGGGGAAGAGCGCGTAGCTCAATACGTCCTCCTCGCATTTGGCGATACCCTTAAGCTCCTCGGTGTACTTCTCGAGCTCGGGCTCAAGGAGATCCGCGGGACGGCAGGTGATGACCCTTCCGTTTTCGCCGAGGGCTTTTTTCCTGACCTCTTCGTTGACCTCGCCGGGGAGCCTGCCGTATTCGCCCGCGAGAAGTCCCTTGGACTCCTTCGTGAACATCTTATAGCGTTCGCCCGATATTACGTTGAGCACCGCCTGCGAGCCGACGATCTGGCTGGTTGGAGTTACGAGGGGCGGATAGCCGAAGTCCTTCCTTACGCGGGGGATCTCGGCGAGCACGTCGTAATACTTATCCTCCGCATTTGCCTGCTTGAGCTGGGAAATGAGGTTCGAGAGCATGCCGCCGGGGACCTGATACATGAGGGTGTTCGTATCGACCGAGAGCACCTTGGGATCGAGTACGCCCTCCTTCTTGAGCTTATTGGCGACGCCGCGGAAATGCTTTGCGGCTTCCGCCATCTTGTTAAGGTCGAGCCCGGTATCGCGCTCGGTGCCCTTGAGGGTCGCCACGAGGGGCTCGGTCGCGGGCTGGCTGGTGCCGTTGCCGAGGGGCGAAAGCGCGGTGTCGACGATATCGACGCCGGCTTCGACCGCCTTTAATATCGTCATATCGCCGGTGCCGGTGGTATTGTGGGTGTGGAGATGGATCGGAACGTCGATCTCCGCCTTAAGGCGCTTAACGAGCGAATACGCCGAGTACGGAAGGAGCAGGTTCGCCATATCCTTTATGCAGATGGAGTCCGCGCCCATCTGGACGAGCTCCTTTGCAAGCTTGACGAAATAATCCTCCGAATGGACGGGGCTGATCGTATAGCTTAAAGCCGGCTCGCACCAGCCGCCGTACTTCTTGGTGTACTTGATGGCGGCCTCGAGGTTCCTGACGTCGTTCAGCGCGTCGAAGATCCTTATGACGTCGATGCCGTTCTCTATCGCCTTGCGGCAGAACTGCTCCACGACGTCGTCTGCATAATGCTTGTAGCCGAGTATGTTCTGACCGCGGAAGAGCATCTGGAGCTTGGTATTGGGCAGGGCTTTTCTCAGCGTCCTGAGCCTCTCCCACGGATCCTCGTTGAGGAAGCGGAGGCAGGAATCGAAGGTTGCGCCGCCCCAGCATTCCAGAGACCAGTAGCCGATGGAATCGAGTATCTCGCACGCGGGGAGCATATCCTCTATCCTCATGCGGGTCGCCGCCTGAGACTGATGCGCGTCGCGCAGGATCGTATCCGTAACCAATAATTTAGCCATATCGAATTTCCTTTCTTAACTGAACAGGGCGAGGAATACGCCCGCCGCTATGGCGGAGCCGATAACGCCCGCAACGTTCGGACCCATGGCGTGCA
>DGHD01000013.1:40436-41065 GCA_002392505.1 Christensenella sp. UBA3857
TGCATGAGCAGGAAGTTGGAGGGGTTCTCCTTCTGACCGACGACCTGCGAAACGCGCGCCGCCATGGGGACGGCGGAAACGCCCGCGGAGCCGATAAGAGGATTGATCTTGCCCCTTGTGACCCAGCACATGAGCTTGCCGAGGAGCACGCCGCCCGCCGTTCCGCAGAGGAACGCGGCGATGCCCATGGCGAAAATGCCAAGGGTATCGAGCCTTAAGAACATGCTTGCCGTCGCAGTCGCGCCGACGCTTACGCCGAGGAAAATCGTAACAATATTCATCAGCTCGTTCTGGGCGGTCCTCGACAGCCTGTCGACTACGCCGCTCTCACGAAGGAGGTTGCCGAGCATCAGCATGCCCACGAGGGACGCCGCGGAGGGCACGAGCAGCGCTGTGAAGATAGTGACGACTATCGGGAATATGATCTTCTCCGTCTTCGAAACGGGACGAAGCTGCTGCATCTCGATCCTGCGCTCCTTCCTTGTGGTGAGGAGCTTCATGATCGGGGGCTGAATGAGCGGGACGAGCGCCATATAGGAATATGCCGCGATCGCTATTGAGCCGAGATACTCGGGCGCAAGCTTCGACGTGACGAATATCGCCGTGGGACCGTCCGCGCCGCCGATGAT
>DGHD01000023.1 GCA_002392505.1 Christensenella sp. UBA3857
TTAAGTGAATGGGCCCAAGGCGGGGAAGCCTTTTTATTTGCCGCCTGCCGACTTTTCAGCCTTCCCTTGGGGTTCATTGACGGTTGCCGAAGGCAATTTTGACCATCCGGTGAATGGTCAAAAAGTCAATGAACGGGCGGCTTACGTCCGCCCCGGGGCAGGGAACCGCTCTTGAACGAGCGGTGGATGAGGGATGCTTCCTGTTAACTTGTGCTTCCCAACTCCGTAACACTGATGTTACAGCGTGCATACAAACTCGGATATGTCTCGCAGGTGCGGTTCCTCGGACTTGCGTGATCGTGGTTACCCCTCGCCGGTCGCAGACGCTCCCGGCGGGGCGCTCGCTAAAATCGTAACACCGTTACGATTTCTTAACGCTCTCGCTATCGCACCGCGTCACGCCAACTCGGCTCGAAAAAAGCATTTTTCGGCCACGTAGGCGACGCTCGCTTTGCTCGCTTGGCGTGCGTCCTAAAAACTTGTGTTAGTTCCATGCTCCCCTGAAAGGGGAGCCAAAAAGGAAAGACCTCTCAGTCAGCCGCTTTGCGGCTGACAGCTCCCCTGAAAGGGGAGCCAAAAAGGTAGGATTATATGAGCCTTTACGACAAAAAAGACCTTAAAAGCATCGATTGGTTCACGGTGGCGCTGGTATTCGCGCTGGTGGGCTTTGGTCTTGTCGCGCTCGCGAGCGTGCTCGCAACTCCCTTCGACGGAACGGAGCAGGGCATAAGGGACATCATTTCAAGGCTCAATCTCGATTACGTTCAGCGTCAGGCGATCAATTTCCTCGTCGGCTTCGCGGCGATGGTCGTCTTCATGCTGTTCGACTACAACATTTTCAAGCCGCTCATCACCTATGCCTATATCGGCATAGTGGGTCTGCTCGCAATGCTGTTCCTCTTCGGCAAGGTGCGCGGCGGCGCGCAGGGCTGGTTCGTGCTCGACAGCATCCAGAGGTCGATACAGCCGGCGGAGCTCTCAAAGGTCGCCGTCATAGTCATGGTGTCGAAGGTTGCCTCAAAGGCGATGGACGAGGGCGGCAGGCTGTTAAAGGTCAAGGATATCGCGCTCGCGATACTCTATACTTTCATACCGTTCGTGCTGATCGCGCTCCAGCCCGATTACGGCACCGCGTTCGTGCTCCTCGTGATACTTGCAGCGATACTCTTTGCCGCAAGGATCAAATGGTACTGGATGGTCGGCGCCGCAGCCGCCGCGGGCACGGTGCTGCCGCTCGCCTATTTCTTCATATTCACCGATAAGCAGAAGCAGAGGATCATCTCGTTCCTCAATCCCGAATACGATCCCCTCGGCGCGGGGTACCAGGTCGGTCAGTCCAAGCTCGTCATCGGCTCCGGCAGGCTGATGGGCAAGGGCTTCTTCGACAGGGCGACTCTCGCGCAGCTCAAGTACGTGCCCGAGAGGCATACCGACTTCATCTATTCCGGCATCGTCGAGGGCGTCGGCTTCGTCGGCGGCATGCTCGTGATCGTCGCGTTCTTCGTGCTCGCCTTCCGCTGGCTCTATATCGCCGTAAAGGCAAGGGACAATTTCGGCACGCTTCTGGCCGTCGGCGTTACGGCAATGCTCATCGCCCACGTTTTCGAGAACATCGGCATGACGATCGGGCTCATGCCCATGACCGGCATACCGCTCCCGTTCATATCGTACGGGGGCTCCAATATGCTGACCAACATGATAGGAGTGGGCATAGTGCTCAACGTCTATATGCGCCACCCCGTCAAGCGAAAACGAAAGAGCGCGAAGCACACCCACGAGGATCTTTTGGAGGCGTAAGGAGACCGAAGCCGGGAGGAATAATCCTTCCGGCTTTTATTAAATAAATATATCCTGCTTTTGTCTGGAAAAACGGTTGAATGAATTTTCCTTTGTGTTATAATGCAATTAGAAAAATATGCCCGTCATGGGCAAGAATAAGGAGTATCAATATGGCATACGATCGTATTTACAACTTCTCCGCAGGTCCCTCCGTTCTCCCCGAGAAGGTGCTTGAGGGCATTCGTGACAACCTCATGAATTATGAGGGTTCCGGCATGTGCGTCATGGAGATGAGCCATCGCTCGAAGGTCTTCCAGAAGATCATCGACGAGGCAGAGCAGGATCTCCGCGATCTGATGAACATCCCCGATAACTACAAGGTAATGTTCATCCAGGGCGGCGCGACCCTCCAGTTCGCCATGATCCCCATGAACCTTATGAAGAACGGCGTTGCCGATTACATCGTCACCGGCAACTGGTCCAAGAAGGCCTATAATGAGGCGAAGAAGTACGGCAAGATCAACCTTGTCGCCACCAGCGAGGACCGCAATTACAGCTATATCCCCGATTGCTCCGATCTTCCCATCAGCGAGGACGCCGATTACGTCTACATCTGCGAGAATGAGACCATCCACGGCACCACCTATCAGAAGCTCCCCAACACCAAGGGCAAGATCCTTGTTTCCGACCAGAGCTCCATGTTCCTCTCCAAGCCCTGCAACGTGTCCGATTACGGCGTGATCTACGGCGGCGTTCAGAAGAACATCGGCCCCGCGGGTATGGTAATCGTCATCATGCGTGAGGATCTCATCCGCGACTCCGCAGAGCTTCCCACCTGGGTACCCACCTACATGAGCTACGCCACCCATGCGAACAACGGCTCCATGTACAACACCCCCAACTGCTGGTCCATCTACGTATGCGGTCAGGTCTTCAAGTATCTGAAGAGCATCGGCGGTCTTGAGGTTATGGCGAAGATGAACGAGCATAAGGCGAAGATCCTGTATGACTTCCTCGATCAGTCCAAGCTCTTCAAGGGCACCGTTGAGCCCGAGTTCCGTTCCCTCATGAACGTTCCGTTCGTAACTCCCACCAAGGAGCAGGACGCCGACGTCGTTGCCGCCACCAAGGCAGCGGGCTTCGATAACCTCAAGGGTCACAAGTCCGTGGGCGGTCTGCGCGCTTCCATCTACAACGCCATGCCCGAAGAGGGCGTCGTCGCGCTCGTCGAGTTCCTCAAGAAGTACGAAGCCGAGCATATGGCTTAATTAGGAATTAGGAATTAGCAATTAAAGGGCTTGCCCTGCGAGCTTAGCGAGTCGCGCGGGTCAGCGCGCTTCCCCCTCGAGGGGGGAGTGGTTTTGAGCCGTTGGCGAAAAACCAAGAGGGGGGTTATCCGCTTTTTAAGCGGATCACGATCCCGGCCCGAATGATACTGTAAGCTTAAAGGAACGCTCCATTGCTGACCGCTGTCAGGTCATTAAGGGGAAGCCCACATCATTATCAATTAAAAATATAAGGAGAATTCTATTATGCGTATTTTAGCATCCGACGGTATGGAAAAAGGCGCCATCGCGAAGCTTCGCGAGCAGGGCCATGAAGTCGTAGTTCCCGAGACCACCCCCACTCCCGATGAGCTCAATCAGCTCGTCAAGGAGTTTGACGTTCTCGTTGTCCGCAGCGCGACCAAGGTCCGCGTTCCCGCCATCGACTCCGCGGCGGAAGCGGGCAGGCTCAAGCTCATCATCCGCGGCGGCGTAGGCATCGACAACATCGATCACGAGTATGCCAAGGAAAAGGGCATCGCCGTTAAGAACACCCCCCGCGCTTCTTCCGACGCAGTAGCCGAGCTCGCGCTCGCTCATATGCTCTCCTGCGCGCGCTTCGTCTCCGCTGCGGGTCACTCCATGCGTGAGAACAAGTGGGAGAAGAAAGCCTATGCCAAGGGCATCGAGCTTGCCGGCAAGACCCTCGGCGTCATCGGTTACGGCCGCATCGGTCAGAGCCTCGGCAGGAAGGCGCAGGCGCTCGGCATGAAGGTCCTCGCTTACGACGTATACCACGCAGAAGGCGTCGAGAACGAGAACATGAAGTACGCCGAGATGGACGAAGTCCTCGCCAACTCCGATTTCATCAGCCTCCACGTTCCTTCCCTTCCCGGCCAGCCCCTCATCAATGAGGAGACCATCGCCAAGATGAAGGACGGCGTCAACATCATCAACACCAGCCGCGGCACCAACATCGATGAGAACGCGCTCCTCGCCGCTCTCAATTCCGGCAAGGTCCGCGCCGCGGGTCTCGACGTCTGGGCGGAGGAGCCCTCCAAGAACGAGGCGCTCTACAACCATCCCATGGTAAGCTGCACCCCCCACATCGGCGCTTCCACCGTTGAGGCGCAGAAGCGCATCGGCGCCGAGATCGTCGACATCATCGGCAAGTTCTTCGCGTAAGACGAACAAATCAAAAGGAGCAGGCAAGGGAATGCGCCCAAATACCTGCTCCTTTTTCCGTATGTGCTTTTTTATTCCACCGTAACGCTCTTGGCGAGGTTCCTCGGCTTATCGACGCTGCAGCCCTTCTGCACCGCCATGTAGTAGGCGAAAAGCTGCATCGGGATGATCGCGCAGAAGGGCGCCAGAAGCTCGCCCGTTTCGGGTATCGTCCACACCTTTTGGCAATGATCCGCTATATCGGGCATTTCGCCGTTGGTAACGGCAAGCACCTTCGCGCCGCGCACGCGCACCTCCTCAAGGTTCGAGGCGGTCTTCGCCGCAAGATGCTTCTGCGTGATGAGTCCCACCACGAGCGTGCCTTCCTCAATAAGGGCGATGGTGCCGTGCTTCAGTTCGCCGGCGGCGTAAGCCTCCGAATGGATGTAGCTGACCTCCTTCAGCTTGAGCGCCGCCTCCATCGAAAGGGCGTTGTCGATACCCCTGCCGATAAAGAATACGTGCTTCGCAGAGAACTCGCGGCTGGAGAAGAACTGTATCGCCTCGCGTTCGTCGATGAGCTTCTGCATGCGGGCGGGGATCTCGGCAAGCTCGGTCAAAAACGCCGATACACGGTCGGGAGCGACCCTGCCGCGGATCTCGCCCAGGCGGAGCGCCGCAAGGAACAGCACCGCAGCCTGCGTAAGATACGATTTCGTCGCCGCGACGGCGATCTCCGGCCCGGCGTAGGTAAAGAGCACGTCGTCCGCCTCGCGCGCGATGGTGGAGCCGATCACGTTGCAGACGGCGATCGTACGGACGCCCGCCTGCTTCGCCATGCGCATGGCGGCGATGGAATCGGCGGTCTCGCCCGACTGGGAGATTATGAACAGTATCTCGCCCGGCTCGAACTCATAATCCGCATAGCGGAACTCGGAAGCGATATCTGCCTCGACGGGTATCCTTGCCAGCTCGGAGAAATATTTCTTTCCCAAAAGCCCCGCGTGGTAAGCCGTGCCGCAGCCGATTATGCGGATGCGCTTCACGTCCTCCGCGTCGCTGTCCGCCCAGGGGAAGCAGTCCGCCTTGAGGCAGCCGCGGCGGAAATTGACGTACTGCTCCGCGGTCTTGCGGAAGGCGACGGGCTCTTCGCAGATCTCCTTCATCATGAAATGCTCATAGGAGCCCTTCTTGGCGGCGTCGAGATCCCAATCGATATGGGTGGAGCCCTTGTCAATGGGCGCGGCGAATTCGTTGTAGAACGCGATCCCCTCGGGGGAGAGCACGGCGATCTGCTTGTCGCCCATGAAGGTCACGTCCCTCGTATAGGCGAGCATCGCGGGTATGTCGGAGGCGATATGCGCGCCGTCCCTGCCGTAGCCGACGACCATCGGGCTGTCCTTGCAGACGCAGTAGATGCGGTAAGGATCGTCGCGGAAGAGTATCGCGAGCGCGAAGGACCCCTCGAGCAGGCGCATGGCGTCGGAAATGGCGGTCAGCGGATCGCCCCTGTAAAGGTCGCCGATGAGCTGGGCGACGACCTCCGTATCGGTATCCGATACGAAAACGCAGCCCTTTTCGACGAGCATGTTCTTGAGCTTGAGATAGTTTTCGATAATGCCGTTATGCACCAGCACGAGCTGCTTTTTGGTATCGCCGTGGGGATGCGAATTGATGTAGGAGGGTTCGCCGTGGGTCGCCCAGCGGGTATGCCCGATGCCCGAGGTGCCGTGAACGGGCTCGCGCTCGAGTATGGACTTCAGGTTCGCAAGCTGCCCCTTCTCCTTCTTCATCTCTATCTTTTCACCGTCCCATACGGCGACCCCCGCGGAATCGTATCCGCGGTAGGCAAGCGTTTCAAGCCCCTCCATCAAAATGGGAGCGGCTTCTTTTGAACCGGTATAGCCGACTATTCCGCACATGAGCATACACCTCACATTTTATCTTATCATAAGATTATATATGCCGGCGTCCCCCGTGTCAACCCCGTGCGGGCAATAAAATTCCGATAGGGATGAAAAGAATCAAAAAGTTTGCTTTTCTGGCGGGAATGTGCTACAATAGTCCCATTGGAGGAACGAACATGGCAAGGGCGATAATAAACGGACAAAGCATCAACTATGAAATAGTGGGCGTTAAGGATTTCAAGCTCCGCACACCCGCGCTGCTGCTTCACGGCAACGGCGAAAGCATGAAGGTGTTTTCCACCTTCGTGCAGCCGCTCGCGGCGTCCCGCGGGTTCGTGCTGATGGACAGCCGCTTCCAGGGCGGCTCGATCCCCGCGGAGGAGGGGGAGAAGCCCCGTATCTCGTATGAGCTCATGGCGGACGACGCGTTAAAGCTCATGGAGCAGGAGCTCGGCGTTATGGAGTACGATATCATCGGCACCTCCGACGGGGCGATCACCGCGCTCTTAATGGCGCTCAGGTCGATCCGCGTAAGGAAGCTCATACTGATCGGCGTCAATTCCGATCCCTCGGGCTTAAAGCCGAAGGCGATCCGCCAGATAAAGCGGGAGCTTGCCGCCGCCCAGCACAGGCACGACCGCATCGGGTTCGAGCTCAACCGCATGATGCTCGAGGAGCCGAAGCTCAAAAACTCCGATCTCGCCTCCGTCATCTGCGAGACCACCGTCGTCTACGGGCAGAAGGACGACGCCGTCCGGCGCGAGCATGCCTCCGCCATAGCGGACGCGATACCCCGCGGCAGCTTCGTTGAGATGAAGAACGCCGGGCACGACCTCGTCGTCACCCACGCGGGCGAGCTTGCAGAGCTTGTCCGTTCGCTGCTGTAAAAACGAATCGAAATGCTCGCCTCCGCCGATACTAAACGGCGGAGGTGATTTTTTATGAGCAAAAAAAGAAAGCGTGACCGCGAGCTGACCGCGTGCGGCGCGGCTTCCGCAGGCGAATGCACCGGGCTCATGCCCACGCCCGCGGAGGAGGAAGCCGAACGCCTCGCATACAGCGAGATAGAGACCCTGCAGACCGCCGAAACGCTGAGCAGGGATATGGATTGACGGAGAACGCATGCAGTTTTTTCTGACCGCCGTATGATCAAGATCGCCCGCGGACCGTTCAAAGCAGGGGGACCGCATGTGAACGCCCGTACCTTTTTTCAGCCTTCCCCTGGGGGAAGGGGGACCGAAACGCCTGCGTTTCGGTGGATGAGGGATGCTTCCGATCGGCTTTAGCTTCCCGACTCGGCAACACTGATGCTGCATCGTGCTTTCAAACCGGGATATGATTCGCAGGTGAGGTTCCTCGAACTTGGCTTATCGTGGTTTTCCCCCCGCCGGATCAAGACCCGCCCCGTCTCCATACGGAGACGGGGCGATCGGTCGATCGGCGCCTGTTCCTATCCGCCGTTCCCCCATATTTTCCCTCTTTATCCGAAATTTCGTGTTTTCACATCTTTCAAACCGCCGCTTCTTATGTTATAATATAATGTAACACAATGAGGAGCATTATGAAACGCCGCCATTACCGCATACATTATACGGATCATTCGCAGCCGATGCGCAGGGTAAAGCACAGGAAGATACCCTGGCTTTACGTGCTGGTAGCGCTTGCGGCGCTCCTTATAATCGCGGCGGGCGTGCTTCTGGTGATAAAATGGTTCTCCTCCGGCGGGGATCCGCTGACCGCCGCAAGTCTCTCGTTATTCTGCTGAAAGGTGTTAGTCAAAAGATGAAGAATTCGGTACGCATAATCGCTTTGATACTCGCGGGGCTTTTCCTTCTCTCGATAGTCGCCGCGATCGTCCTGCGTGTTTTTTGACGCCTTACCGGGCGCCGTTTTTTCTATAATTCAAAAAGGAGGCAATATTATGGAAAAATTCTTTTATCCTTCCTCTACGGGGCTTTGCGATATCGCCGCCTATAAGTGGCTGCCGGACGGCGAGCCGAGGGCGGTAGTGCAGATAGTGCACGGCATGGCGGAGCATATGGAAAGGTACACGAAGCTTGCGGAGTACCTTACGGCGCTCGGCTACGCCGTTTACGGCGAGGATCATGCCGGTCACGGCGCGTCGATCAACGGCAAGGGCATAAAGGGCTATTTCGCACCGGAGGACGGCTGGACGAAGGTAGTTACCGACACGATGAAGCTCCACGAGACGGCAAAAGCCGATTTCCCGGGCGCTAAATTCGTGCTCTACGGGCATTCCATGGGCAGCTTCCTTGCAAGAACGATAGCCGCCCGTTTCCCCGAGGAATTTGACGCCTACGTTTTCTCCGGCACGGCGGGCAAGAATCCCGTGCTCGCGATAGCGAAGGCGCTCGCCAATTCCCATATCAAAAAGACCGGCGGCAAAACTCCGGACGATAAGCTCAACGCGATGGCGTTCGGCTCCTACAATAAGCGCATCAAGAACGCAAGGACGCCCGTCGACTGGCTCACCAACGATACCGAGGTGGTCGACGCATACGTCAAGGACGATCTCTGCGGCTTTACGTTCACCTCGACCGCGTTCCGCGATATGTTCGACGGTCTGGGCGAGGTAGCGGGGAAGAAGTGGGCGGAAAAGGTCAGGAACGTGCCCATCTATCTCGTAGCCGGCAAGCAGGATCCCGTCGGCAGCTACGGCAAGGGCGTCATGGAGGTCTGCGACGATCTCAAAAAGACCGGGCATACCAAGGTAGTGCTCCAGCTCTATGAGAACGGCAGGCACGAGATGCATAACGAGCTCAATCGGGACGAGGTATTCCGCGGTATCGCCGCGTTCCTTCGCTCGGCGACAAGCAAATGAGTTAATAATGTAAAGGAGATATATCCCCCATGAAAAAGACCAAAAGACTTTTGGCGCTTTTCGTCGCGCTCATAATGGCGTTCACGCTCGTTCCCGTCACCGGCGGGGCGAAGGGCGTCCGTCCCCTGACCGAGCGCGAGCGTGAGGCGAAGCTCACGGAGCTTATGGATTTCGCCTCCGGCGTCGCCGAGATCACTTTGACCTATGATAAGGATATCTCGGCAAAGCGTTCCCAGGGCGAATTCGCCCTCGCAAGGCTGATCGTCAAGTCCTCCGCGAAGCTGACCGACGAAAAAGCCGTCGCCTCCGTTTCCGGGCATAACGACTGGCACGTTTTCCAGTATGCCTCGCCGGAGGAGGCGCGCGCCGCGCTCAGCCGCTTCAGCAGCATGAGGAACGTCGAGTGGGCGGAGCCCGACGGCATAATGACCGTTACGGCGACACCCGGCTCCAACTCGTTCAAATCCTGGGGTTTCGAGGCGAACCACGTCAATATGTACGAGTATAACCAGTGGCTCTACGGCGCTTACGGAAACGACCTTTCCGCAATGCCCCAGGTCATCGTGGCAGTCGTCGATACCGGCGCGGATTCGAGCCATTCGTTCCTCTCCGACAGACTCGTTCCCGGCTGGAACTTCGTGAACAACACCAATAATCCGCAGGACGGGCACAGCCACGGCACGCACGTTTCGGGCACGGTCGTCGACGGCACGTTCAGCAACGTCAAGATAATGCCCATCAAGGTCCTTTCCGACTCCGGCGCCGGCAGCACGCTGGACGTCGGTCTCGGCATGGAGTACGCCTATCTTAACGGCGCCGCCGTTGAGAATATGTCCCTCGGCGGCGTCTGTGACGGCGGCGAGGAGCATCATTTCTTGGCGGAGGTCGTCGATTCCGCTTTCGATAACGGCACCACGGTGGTCGTCGCCGCAGGCAACGAAGGCGTCGACGCGGCTAACAGCTGTCCCGCAAATATCGAGCGTCTCTGCACCGTCGCCTCCATCGGCACGGGTCATTCCTTAAGCAGCTTCTCCAATTACGGCGCGATAGTCGACGTCTCCGCTCCCGGCGAGAACATCAACAGCTCCGTTCCCGGCGGCGGGTTCGAGACCAAGAGCGGCACCTCCATGGCGTGTCCGCACGTCGCCGCGGTCGCCGCGCAGATAAAGACCGCCAACCCCAACATGAGCGCGGATGAGGTCGTCACCGCCATAAAGGGCACGGTGAAGAGCATCAGCGTATCGAACGCCGGCACCGGCATGGCGCATCTTGCGGCGGATCTCTTCGGTCTGAACGACGCGGTGAATGCGGAGGGGTACCATTACCACTTCGTTTCCTCCGGCAATTACGCCTGGACGGTCGACGGCAGCTCCGCCGTAAGCGGCAACGCGGGCGTTAACAGCTCCACCTCCACCATGAAGACCGAGATCACCGTCGGGCTCTATCAGACCGTCACCTTCGATTACAAGATCAGCAGCCAGCAGGGGCATGACTACCTCCGCGTAAAGGCGAACGGCACGACGATCTTCGAGACGAGCGGCGAGCATGACTGGACCACCGAGACCGTTACGGTCCCCGGCACGGGCAGCGTGGCGCTCTCCTTCGAGTACAGCAAGGATTCCTCCGGCGCGTCGGGCTCCGACAAGGCGTGGATCCGCAATTTCAAGCTCAACGGCTCGATCTCCTCTGCCGCGAACCTGACCGGCGGCACTGTCGAATTCACCTCCTCCGGCGAATATCCCTGGATCGTCAACGAAACGGAGAACGCCGCGATGAGCTCCAACGCGGGCGTTGATAATTCCAGCTCCGTAATGACCGCGTCCGTCACGCTCAAGAAGGGCATGATCGTCGTCTTCAAATACAAGGTGAGCGCCGCCTCGGGCGATAATTTCCTGTTCAAGTTCAACGGAAACACCGTGCTCACCTCCGGGGAGACGGACGGCTACGTGGATTACGAATACACCGTTCCCTCGACCGGCACGCACACGCTTTCGTTCGAGTATAAAAAGGACTCCTCCGGCTCCTCCGGCGAGGACTGCGCGCTCGTAAAGGCGTTCTTCTATTACCATTCCTTCGCCTCCGCGGTGAACGGCGGCGATCAGACGCTCCCCTTCAATAACGAAGCCGATTATCCCTGGTTCCCGATGTATGATTACGTTTCATCCTCCAACTGGGGCGAGGCGAGCTCGCAGAGCTATTTCACCCTGCAGCTCACCATGCACGCGGGCGAGACGCTCTCCTTCCGTTACAGGACGAGCTCCGTATCGGGTTACGACTATTTCCGCTTCTACGTCGACGGCTCCAAAAAGAAGGAGACCTCCGGCGAAACGAGCTGGCAGACCTATACCTTCACCGCGACGACGGAAAAGACCTATACCTTCAAATGGTCTTTCGAGAAGGGCAGTTGGGATATGAGCTCGTGGTACGGCGTTGACGACGCCGCCTACGTGGACGACGTCACCTATTCCGGCACGATCGCGGGGCTCCTCGGCGATATCAACAACAACGGCGTAGTAGATGCGGAGGATGCGATCCTCGCTCTCCGTTACAGCATGGGCATAATCGATGAGACCGGTCTCGTGCTCGAGAACGGCGATATGAACTCCGACGGCTTTGTCGACGGTACCGACGCCCTCCTGATCCTCCGCCTTTCAATGGGGATAGACTGACGGCCGAAAAAAAGACTTAACGAAACAAGCTGCGGGAATTTTCTCCCGCAGCTTGTTGCTTATTCCTATTGTTTATTCCCCGTAAGAGCTCATGAAACGCGGGCTCTTTTTTTCGTAAAGCCGCGCGGCAAGCGCGTCCGCGGCGAGTATCACCGCCTGCTCCTCCATGCATTGGACGGGCGGCACCTCGTGCATATTGCCCGTCAGGCTGTGGTTAAGGCAGGCGCAGTGGTGGCGGCAGCGCTTCTCAAGCGAACAGCCGACGCAGGTATCCTCCGCCTTGAGCGATTCCTCGAATATGCGCCGCTGTTTTTCTGCGTCTATCCCGCAGAACACGTCGCCCATCAAAAACTCCTCGTTGTTCAGGAACTGGTTGCACGGGTATATGCGCCCGTCCGGGGCGATAGAGGGCTGCTTTATGCCGAGCCTGCACTCGATGCACGGACGGTCCTCGAGCCGCGCGGCGATCTTGGAGGTGAAATTCAGGTACCGAAGGGGCCGCGCCGAATCGTAATGCGCCTCCATAAGATCGGCGATCTTAAAGTATTCCGCCGCGAGCTTTTCCATCGAAGCGTCGTCCCAGCCGGCGTCCGGGCGCATGTCTATCGCGGAATTGACGCGTGAAAAGCCGCGCCTGTAAAGCCACTCGACGGACTCGGCAAGGCGTTCGACGTGCTGAGGGATCACGGTGAGCATCGCCACGGCGTCCGGCTGACGCCTCAAAAGCAGGTCGATCTTCGGCTCGAGCCTCTCCGCAGTGCCGCGCCCCGCTTTGTCGACGCGCTGGATATCCTGCAAAAGCCCGTCGTGCGAAAGCGCTATCTCGATATTCCGATCGTCGGCAAGCTGAAGGAACTCCTCGTCCAGAAGCACGCCGTTCGTGGTCAGCTTGTATGAAAGCTCTCCGCCCAGCGCCTTGTTCCTTTCCGCGGCGTAGGCGGTCAGCCTTTCGATAAGGCTCCGACATAACAAAGGTTCCCCGCCGAAGAGCGAGAAACCGTTTTTCTTGTGCCCGAAGGAGAACATCAGGTCGCAGGCGGCGATCGCCGTCTGCATATCCATCCTCAAGGAGCTGTGCTTTTCATAGCAGTAGACGCAGTTAAGATTGCAGTCCGCTGTAAGATGAAGCGTGAAATTCATATTCTGTTATCTGCCTTTTCGCGGCAGCCTTTCCCGGCTTACGCGCCGGAGGGGGTCACTTCGTCAAAGAGGGATCCGGCAGCACGTTGCCGGGGAGGGACTGTTCCCCGTCGCCGGTATTGGACAGATCCGGCAGCACTTTGCCGAGAAGCGCCGGTTCTTCGCTCGCCAATTCGGCGGGATCGACCGAGATACCGCCTTCGACGTCTACGTCGGCGGGGCGCTCCTTCTTGGTCTCCGCGGGATCGACCGCGATATCGCCGTCAAGCACGACCTCGGTGGGCTGGGGAGTTGAAAACTCAAGAAAGCCGTTGTACCTCGGCGTGCAGCCCGTGGCTGCGCCCGCGGTGATCAGCGCCGCGGCGGCAAGCGCGCCGACCTTTGCGGCGGCGTTCTTCATGGGGTATTTAGGCTCGTAGCCCTCTACTTTTTTGATCTTCATGCTGAGACCTTTCCCGGCTCTAAAGCCGTTTTCCTTTTGCTTATATAACGCGCGAAGACGCCAAAAGGTTCCCTCTTTTTATCATTCGTCGTCCACGATGGGCTTTGCGTCCATCTCGACAACGCATTCGGGAGTGCCCATGATGGAGCGGAGCTTGTTTTCGATCTCCTTCGCGACCTCGGGATTATCCTTCAAGAACTGCTTTGCGTTCTCGCGTCCCTGACCGATACGCATATCGCCGTAGGAGAACCATGCGCCGGTCTTGGAGACGAGCTTGTTCGCAACGCCCATGTCGATGAGCGAGCCCTCGCGGGAGAAGCCCTCGCCGTACATGAGGTCCGCCTCCGCCACGCGGAAGGGCGGGGCTACCTTGTTCTTGACGACCTTAATGCGGACGCGGTTGCCGACCGCCTCGCCGCCCTGCTTGAGGACGTCCACCTTCCTTACGTCGAGCCTTATCGTGGAGAAGAATTTGAGCGCGCGTCCGCCGGTCGTCGTCTCGGGATTGCCGAACATTACGCCGACCTTCTCGCGCAGCTGGTTGATGAAAATGACGCAGCAGTTGGATTTGCCCACGATGCCGGCGAGCTTCCTCAGCGCCTGGCTCATCAGCCTTGCCTGCAGACCGACGTGCGAATCGCCCATATCGCCCTCAAGCTCCGCCTTGGGAACGAGCGCGGCGACGGAGTCGACCACGATGATATCCACCGCGCCGCTCCTTACGAGCGTATCGGCTATGTCGAGCGCCTGCTCGCCGTTGTCGGGCTGCGAAACGAAGAGCTGATTGAGATCCACGCCGAGCTTCGCCGCGTAAACGGGGTCGAGCGCGTGCTCCGCGTCGATGAACACCGCCATGCCGCCGAGCTTCTGCGCCTCCGCGATCATGTGCAGCGCGAGCGTCGTCTTACCGGAGGACTCCGGTCCGTATATCTCGATTATCCTGCCGCGGGGTATGCCGCCGACGCCCAGGGCGTTGTCAAGCTCGATACAGCCCGTCGGTATTACGGAGACCTGGATCTTCTGCGCGGCGTCGCCCATCAGCATGATGGCGCCCTTGCCGAATTCCTTTTCGATCTGAGCAAGCGCGAGATCCAATGCTTTTTCCTTGTCCATTTATGTATCCTCCATTATATTATTACGCATTAAACGGGCTATACCCGTGTATGTACCCTTTTTCAGATGAGCTTCGCAAGCGCCTTCATCAGCTTTACCGCTTCGTAAGCGGTCGCCCGGCGTATCGCGAGCCGGCTCCCCGCAAGCCTCAATTCGCGGGTGACGGAGCCGTTTCTCGTCGCCCCGCCGATGAACACGAGCCCCGCGTCACGACCGAGCTCGTCCTTTCCCGGTCCCGCGAGCCCCGTCGCGGAAACGGCGATATCGGCGTCCGCCGCTTTAAGCTCGCCCTCCGCCATAAGGCGGGCGACAGGACGGCTTACTGCGGTCTGCTCTTCGATAAGCTTCGCGCTCACGCCGAGCCGCCTGATCTTCGCCTCGTCGGTATAGGTGACGGCGCATTCCCTGAACCATTTGGAAACGCCCGGCACGCCGACGATCTCCGAGGCGATAAGTCCCCCGGTAAGGCTCTCCGCCGCGGCGGCGGAAGCGCCCTTTTCGGTCATTATAAGGGAAAGCTCCCTTACCTCCTTTTCCATGGCGGAAGCGAATTCCGCCCCGTTTTCAAAACAAATGCTCATTTCGTTCCGGAGAATATCTCCCTGTTCCTTATTATGTAATCAAGCCCGGACCAGATCGTCATTACAACGCTTGCCGCAAGCACGATGAAATCCGCGGGCACGTGCACCGCGCGGAAGAACGGTCCCGCGACGAGCACCATAGGCAGGGCGACGCTCTGGAGAGTGGTCTTTATTTTTCCCAAAACTCCCGCCGCCATTACCTTGCCCTTCGACGCCGCGACGAGGCGCATGCCGCTTATCGCGAATTCCCTCGCAATAACGATCACGGTGAACACGGGCATGAGGAAATCGCAGATGCTCATAAGATCCCTGCCTATCAGCATTATCATGCACGCGGCGGTCAAAAGCTTATCCGCGATGGGGTCCATCAGCTTGCCGAAATCGGTGACCATGTTGTACTTTCTCGCGATCCTGCCGTCGAGCGTATCGGTCACGTAGGCGAGTATGAATATGCCGCCCGCGATAAGGTACTTGGTGAGGATCTGCACGGGCTCGGCTGCGCCGCCTATGCTGATCGTGAACGCCACCCAGTCGGGCAGGAAGAAGCAGGCGATGAAAAACGGTATTGCGAGCATCCTCGCAACTGTGAGCTTGTTGGGAAGATTCATTGATCAATTCTCCTTACAGCTTTATTGAATGAGTTCAGCCTCAAGATCGTACGTGCCCGCGCCGGTCACGCGGACGAAAACGTAATCTCCGCATTTTACGGGATGCGCCGGATCGAGCTTCACCTTAATGAAGCCGTCCACCTCCGCCGCCTCCGCATACGAGCGGCACAGGGCTGTATCGCCCTCGATACCGTCGACGAGCGCCTCGTACACTTTGCCTATCCTCGCCCTGTTCGCCGCGAGGGATATCCGCATCTGCCTCCGCATCAGCCTGTCGAGCCGCGAATGCTTGACCTTCTCGGGTATCTGATCGGGCATCGAGGCGGCGGGAGTGCCGTCCTCCGCGGAGTAGGTGAACGCCCCCAGCCGGTCGTAGGTATGCTCCTCAAAGAAATCGAGAAGCGCCCGGAACTGTTCCTCCGTTTCGCCGGGGAAGCCGACTATCGCCGTCGTCCTCAGTATGAAATCGGGGTTCGCTTTTCGGATATAGTCCGTTATCTCCCGTATATGCTCCGCAGAGCCGTGGCGGTTCATGGCTGAGAGGAGACCCGGATCGATATGCTGTATCGGCATATCGATGTAGTTGCAGAGCTTCGGCTCGGAATTTATCGTGTCGATAAGCTTCTCGTCCACCGTGTTGGGGTAGGTGTAGAGCAGCCTTACCCAATGGAGCTTTTCTATCGCAGCAAGCCTCTTCAAAAGCTCTGCGAGCATGGGCTTTCCGTAGACGTCTATGCCGTAAGCGGAGGTATCCTGCGCGATAACGGTAAGCTCCGTGACGCCGCCATCCGCCAGGCGCTCCGCCTCCGAAACGAGCTCCTCCATGGGCACGCTCACCCTGCCGCCGCGGATAAGGGGTATCGCGCAGTAGGTACAGCGGTTGTCGCACCCGTCGGCAATGCGAAGGTACGCGCGGTAGGGGGGAGTGGTAAGCACCCTGCCCGCCTTTTTGCACGGCGCGGGCAGCTCCCCGGTAAGCCTTTGAACGATCGCCTCCGCGAGCCCGGCGTGATCCTTCACGCCCCAGATAAGGTCCGCCTCGGGCAGCTCCTCTATAAGCTCGCCATAATACCTTTCGGAAAGACAGCCGCATACGACGAGCAGCCTGCATGCGCCGGTCGCCTTATGCTCCGCCATCTCGAAAACGGCGTCAAGGGAATCGGTCTTCGCGCTTTCGATAAAGCCGCAGGTGTTGACTATTATGACCTCCGCCGTTTCGGGATCGGTCACGGGCTCGAAGCCCCTCTCGATGAGCTCGCCCAATATTTCTTCGGAATCCACGCGGTTTTTGGAACAGCCGAGGGAAACCATACCAACCTTAACAGCCATTTAATACTCCGATCCGCCGGAGCCGAAAAGCTCCTGATAACCCGCCTCGTCGATAAGCACCTTGCGGGGCTTCGAGCCGTCGAAGCCGGAGACCAGCTTCATCTGCTCCATTATATCCACAAGCCTCGCCGCCCTCGCATAGCCCACGCGCAGCCTGCGCTGGATCATCGAAATGGAGGCGGAGCCGGATTCCATCACTATCCTCACCGCGTCGGGCAGGAGCTCATCCTCCTGCTTGCCGTTGCCCTGGCCCGTCGGCGCGGTAAGATCGGGGATAGAGTCGAGCACGCTGCTGTTCTTGGGCACGTCGAGCTGATGCTCGTGGAAGAAATCCATGATGCTCTCCACCTCTTCGTCCGAAACGTACGCGCCCTGTGCCCTTATGGGCTTCGCCGCGCCGTTCGGGTGGAAGAGCATATCGCCGTGACCTAAAAGCTTCTCCGCGCCGCCCATGTCGAGTATGACGCGGGAGTCGATCGCGCTTGCCACGGCAAAGGCGATCCTCGAGGGGATGTTGGTCTTAATAAGACCCGTTATAACGTCCACGCTGGGGCGCTGTGTCGCCACGATCAGATGTATGCCGCACGCGCGCCCGAGCTGCGCCAGGCGGGCGATGGATTCCTCAACGTCCTTTGCGGATACGATCATAAGATCCGCGAGCTCGTCGATGATTATCATAAGTCGGGGCATGCGGTCCGCGGGGTCCTCCATAAGGGCGTTGTACCTCGCAAGATCGCGCGCGTTGACCTTGCTCATCTTGTTGTAGCGCTGATCCATCTCGTTGCACGCCCATTTGAGCACGCCCGCCGCCTTCTTGGGGTCCGTGACCACGGGGCAGTAAAGATGCGGCACGGGAGCGAATATCGAAAGCTCGACCACCTTCGGGTCGATGAGTATCATCCTCACCTCGTCGGGGGAGGACTTGTAGACCGTGCTCAAAATAATGCTGTTGATGCAGACCGATTTACCGGAGCCGGTGGCGCCGGCGATCAGCATATGGGGCATCTTTTCAAGGTTCGCGTAGACGGGCTTGCCCGCGATGTCCTTGCCGAGAGCGAACGTGAGCGGCGACGACGCGACGGAGAATTCACGCGTGTCGAGCACCTCGCGGAGTCTAACCATGGCGGTGTCCTTGTTCGGTATCTCTATGCCGACCGCCGCCTTGCCGGGGATGGGCGCCTCTATCCTGACGCGCGGCGCGGCGAGCGCGAGCGCGATATCGTTCGAGAGGGAGGTGATCCTGTTCACCCTTACGCCCTGCGCGGGCTGTATCTCGAACCGCGTGATGACGGGACCGACGCTTATATGCGTCACGCGGGCGTTGATGTTGAAGCTCGCGAGCGTTTCGATAAGCAGGCGTCCCTTCTCCTCGGGGGAGTCGTTCGCGATCGATTCGCTCTTGTCGGGCAGCTTAAGAAGCGATATCGGCGGACGCTGATACACCTGAACGACGTTCGGCTTGACATCCCCCGTCCCGGAGGGATCGTCGTCCGCGGGCTTTTCTTCGGGCTTTGCCGCGGCGGGCTCCTCCGCGGGAACGTCGACCCCGGCGACTTCGCCGGTGATATTGTCCTCCGGAGTGATCTCTATCGTCTCGAACGGATCGTAGTCGGGTATCTCCTCAGCGGGATCCTGCTTTAAGGGCGTGAATACCGGCTCGTCCGCTCCCTTCTTCTTTTTAAGGGGTATGCTGCCCTTCGTGGGCATTATCTCAAGCTCGCCCGAGCCGTCGGACGCGGGTGCTTCCGTTTCGTGCGGCTTCCTGCGGCGAATTCCCGAAGCGCCGCGGGGCTCCGTGTCGACGCCTATCTTTAGCTCGTCCTGATCGGGCTCTTTCTTCGCGGGCTTCTTCTCCTGCCCGGCGGAGTCGCCGACCGTCTCGTTTATGAGGCGCGCCTTGCGCCTGTCCTCGATCGCGTCGACCTTTGCGATGACCTTCCTGCCGGCGGAGCGGATGGATATCCTCGTTACGAGCAGGAGCAGCACGAGCGCGGCGGCTGCGAATACGATCATTGCGCCGGCGGGGGTGATGAGCTTTGCAAGCCCGTACGAGGGCGCCGCGGAGAGGAATCCGCCGCCCTTTCTCGAATCCACGCCGAGGCGATACGCCGCCTTAAGGTATTCGCCGAAGCCGGCGGAGCCGATCTTTTTCACGGCAAGGTGGATTATGCAGTCGATGCACCAGATCATGCCGAGGCACATGGCGACGGCGCCGGTGCCCGTCTGGCGGCGGGGAACTGCGATCAGCGCGACGCCGACGGCGACCAGAACGATCGGCAGGGCGTACTGAACTACGCCCGTCAGACCGAACATGAACGAGACGATGCTCTTCAATACCGCCTCTGTTTTAACGTAGGTGAGTATGCCGGTAACGAGACCGACCGCTATGAATATGATGCCCGCGATCTCGTCTATCCTCTCGGGGGGCAGCTTCTCCCTTTCGGGCTTCGCGGTCCTCTTCGGGGAGGACGCGCTTTTGCGCCTGCCGCCGGAGGACGCGGTTTTCGACGTCCTCTTCGCGGGGGGAGAGGTCCTTATTCGCGATAACTTGAGCGTATCGTTATTGGTGTTTTTGGAGCCGTTCTTTTTGTTTGCCATTCAAGCTCTCCTTATTTGTCCAAGCTTATGAGCTCACGCGCTATGTCGAACTTAAGATACTTGTATTCGTCGGTCGTGGGGATCTCGAGCATTACGAGCACGAGCAGCTCGTCCTCCTCGGCAACGTCGGTGCGGAAGCCGACGAACCAGGATATCTCCCTCGATTTGTCGGAGCCGATCTCCGCGGTACCGGTCTTGCCGGCGACGGTGCATCCGCGCGCGCGCAGGCGGCTGCCCGTGCCGTTGTAGTCCTTGCTCATTATGTTCTTCATCATGGGGGTGAGCACGGTTATGGTGTAGGGCTGTATCGCGCCCTCGATCCAGGTCTTGTTCTCAAACGTCTGATAGGGGGTGTAATCCGTGCCGTTCGTGCGGTAGAGCGAATCGGTTATCCTGGGAACGGGGATGTTCCCGCCGTTCCTGAACGCGCAGTACATCGTTGCAAGCTGCAGCGGCGCGATCGTCACCTGACCCTGACCGTAGCCGGTCTCCGCGATGCTTCGCAGGTTCCACTGTTCCTCCGTGTCGTACTTGACCTTGAGCGTGGACTTGGCGACGCTCAGCTCGAAGGGCATGCTCTGCTCGAAGCCTATCCCGCGAAGATAGCCGAGGAATTTCTCCTCGCCCATCATCAGCGCGAGGTTCGCGAAATAGATGTTGTCGGAATGGAGCATCGCGTTCGTCATGTTGAGCGGCACCGAACGGTTGCTGATCTTGGTGCGCTTGATGGGCGGCCAGACCCAGGCGCCGAAGCCCTTCGGCGTCCAGTAGTCGTCCTCTATGAGCCCGGTAAACACGTAATCCGAGCCTGCGACGCCAAGCTCCATCGCGGCGGACGCGGTGAACGATTTGATCGACGATCCCGGGGGATAAAGACCCAGCGTCGTGCGGTTCTGGAGCGGCTTGTTCTTCTGCTCGAGCAGCGCGGAGTAATAATCGTGATCCGCGCTGATGGCTATTTTGTTAAGATCGTAGGTGGGATAGGAGGCGATCGCCTTCACCTCGCCGGATCTGGGCTCCATTACCACCACGGCTCCCGCGGTGTTGTCGCCCCAGAGCACGAGGTCGAGCACCTCTTCCGCGCGCTCCTGCGTTTTAAGGTCGACGGTCAGATGCACGTCGGAGCCGTGCTCGACGGGCTTCCTGTAAATGGTGGAGACGTATTCGCCTTCCGCATCGCGCACGGTGACGGAGAGCCCGTCCTTCCCGCGGAGCACGGATTCATAGGCCTTCTCTATGCCGGAGCGGCCCACTATCGAATGGGTGGTGTACAGACCGTCGGTCTCCGTCCTGCCCTCGTTAAGGGCTTCAAGCTCCGACTCCTCCACGTAGCCGACGTACCCGATCGTGTGCGCCATAAGCCCGCCCTTGGGGTAATGCCTGTCCCAGCCGTAATTCTCTATGATGCGCGCGCCCTCAAGGTTGTCGAGCCCCTCGTGCATGTCGGGGGTAAGCTCGTTGTCGTTAATCTGGGCGATCAGCACCGGGCTCTGCTTCGCGGTCTCGAACTTCTTCGTCACTTCCGCGGCGTCCATATCGAGTATCGCGGCGATATTTGAAATGAAGCTGGCGCGGTCGGTGATCTTATCCGTATCGGCGACGATCGCGTTGAGCATGACGGTCTCTGCAAGGAGCTCGCCGCTCGCAAGTATGTCGCCCCTGTGCGCGGCGACGGTCGTCACCCTTACCGTCGAGCCCCAGGTCATCGTCGGGAAAATGAGCGCGGGCGTCCATTTGACGCGGCTCTCCTCGCCCTCGAGCACGATCGTCATCTCGTATTCGTCCTCAAGAACGCCGAGCTCCTCGGTATTGTAGGCGGTCCTGTATTTGACGGTCAGCGTCCTGCCGTCCGCCTCCTCGGAGAGCTTCTCGTAGCTTACCGACTTAACGCCTATGCCGGAGAATATCTTCTGGTACTTCTCGGCGAATTCGGGACCGGTCACGTACTCCTTGACCTCCTGCTTCTCCTCCGGCGCGCCGATCGAGGTAACGTCGCCGTCCTCGGGCTCCGCCGTAACGGCGGGGGAGACGGTGCTCGACTTCGCAAGCATGGAATAAGCCTTCTCGTAATCGAAGGATGAGATCGCGTCCATGAATTTCTCAAACATACCGGAGTCGGGCGCAAGGGTCTTTCGCCCGCAGCCCGCAAGCGGCAGTATCGAGGCAATGACAAGTATCGATGAAATTATTATTTTATGTAAACGGCGCATAGAAAAAACTCCTGTTTATCCATTTTATACCAATTATATTATAACATTTTTTTATTCGGGTGTAAAGAGAAAACGAAAAAAACCGGCAGGAAAACGAAAAAAACCGGCAGGAAGGGTGCATTCACTTAAGGAGATGCAGGTTTTCAGCCTG